>JBAUUM010000690.1:0-11473 GCA_049582705.1 Actinocatenispora sp. | reverse complement strand
GTACGGGAGCCGTCGTACGGTGTGGCGTCCGGTCAGTTCAGCGGACCGGTCTCCGGGAAGTGGCACGCCACCTGCTGGCCGGTGCCGATCTGCAGCAGCGGCGGCTCCACCTCGGCGCACTTGTCCTGCGCCTTCCAGCACCGGGTCCGGAAGCGGCAGCCGGACGGCGGGTTGAGCGGCGTCGGCACGTCGCCCTCCAACCGGATCCGGTTACGCCCCTCGGTGCCGATCTTCGTCACGTCCGGCACCGCGGACAGCAGCGCCCGGGTGTACGGGTGCGCCGGCTCCTCGTAGATCTGCTGCCGGTTGCCGGTCTCCACCACGCGACCCAGGTACATCACCGAGATGCGCTGGCAGAAGTGCCGGACCACGGCGAGGTCGTGCGCGATGAACACGAAGGCCAGGTCGAACTCCCGCTGCAGATCCCGGAGCAGGTTGATCACCTGGGCCTGGATCGACACGTCGAGCGCGGAGACCGGCTCGTCGGCCACGATCAGCTTCGGCCGCAGGGCGAGCGCGCGGGCGATGCCGATGCGCTGCCGCTGACCGCCGGAGAACTCGTGCGGGTAGCGGTTGTAGTGCTCGGGGTTCAGGCCCACCGTCTCCAGCAGCTCCTGGACCCGCTTCTTCACCCCGCCGGGCGGGTTGATGCCGTTGACCTGCAGCGGCATGGCGACGATCTTGCCGACCGTGTGCCGCGGGTTCAGCGACGAGTACGGGTCCTGGAAGATGATCTGCAGGTCGTGCCGCAGCGGACGCATCTGGTTGCGGCTGAGCTTGGTGATGTCCCGACCCTCGAACATGATCTTGCCGTGGGTGGCCTCCAGCAGCTTCACCACCATCCGGCCGGTGGTGGTCTTGCCGCAGCCGGACTCGCCGACCAGGCCGAGGGTCTCGCCCCGGGAGACGGAGAAGTCGACCCCGTCCACGGCACGGACCAGCGCCTTGCCGCCGAACAGGCCCTGTCGCACCGGGAAGTGCTTCGTCAGCCCCTCGACGCTCAGCAGCGGCTCGGTGTCCGAGCCTGCGCCGCGTACCGCCGTGCCCGCCGACTGGCTGGCCGCCCTGTCGTTCGGCTGGATGGTCTGCTCGCTCACTGCACGCCTCCCAGCTGTCGGATGTCCTCTTCGTAGGTGCGTCGGCGCTCGGTCTCGGGCAGGTGGCAGGCCACCACGTGTCCCGGGTCGGTGGTCGGGAGCAGCTCCGGGATCTCCAGATCGCAGGGGCCGCCGCCGACCATCTTGTACGCGCACCGCGGGTGGAACGCGCACCCGGACGGCAGGTTGATCAGGCTCGGCGGGCTGCCCGGGATCGGCGCCAGGTCCTCGTTCGCGTCGCCGACCAGCGACGGCACCGACTGGAGCAGGCCCCAGGCGTACGGGTGCTGCGGCGCGCGCAGCACCTGCCGGACCGAGCCGAACTCGATGGCGCGCCCGCCGTACATGACCATCACGTCGTCCGCGATCTGGCTGACCACGCCGAGGTCGTGGGTGATGATGATGATCGCGGAGTTGAACTCCCGCTGCAGGTCGGTGAGCAGGTCCAGGATCTGCGCCTGCACCGTCACGTCCAGGGCCGTGGTCGGCTCGTCCGCGATCAGCAGCGACGGGTCGTTCACCAGCGACATGGCGATCATGGCGCGCTGCCGCATACCGCCGGAGAACTCGTGCGGGTACTGGTCGGCCCGCTTCTGCGGCTGCGGGATGCCGACCCGGTCGAGCATCTCGATGGCCCGCTTGCGCGCGACGGCCTTGTTCCCCGGGTGGTGCACCAGGTACGCCTCGGAGATCTGCCGGCCGATCGTGTAGTACGGGTGCAGAGCGGACAGCGGGTCCTGGAAGATCATCGCCATGTCCCGGCCCCGCATCTTGCGGACCTTCTCCTCGTCGAGACCGACGAGCTCCCTGCCGTCGACCTTGATCGATCCGGTGATCCGGGTCCGGGTGGGGTTGTGCAGGCCGAGGACCGTCAGGCTCGTCACGCTCTTGCCCGAGCCCGACTCGCCGACGATGCCCAGCGTGCGGCCGCGCGGCAGCGCGAACGAGATGCCGTCGACGGCGCGGACGATTCCGTCCTCGGTCTTGAACTGCACCCGCAGGTCGTCGACCTCCAGGTACGGACGCTCGTCCACGACAGCCTCGGGCGCGGCCGACGATGCTGTAGCAGTCACGCTTCCTACTCCCTCTCCAACAGCCGTTACGACTCGGGCTCGCTCAGCTCATCCGGACACGCGGGTCGATGACGGAGTAGAGCATGTCGACGATGATGTTCATGATGATGATGAAGAAGGCCGCCAGCAGGACCGTGGCCATCACCACCGGCAGGTTCAGGTCTTGAACCGCCTGCACGGAGGCGCGGCCGATGCCGTTCACGCTGAAGACGGTCTCGGTGATGACCGCGCCGCCGAGCGCGCCGCCGAGGAACAGGCCGGCCGTCGTCACGATCGGCGTGATCGCCGCGCGCAGCGCGTGCCGCCCGTACACCTTCCACTTCGTCAGACCCTTCGCCTGGGCCGTGCGCACGAAGTCCTCGGACAGCGTCTCCAGCATCTGCGCCCGGGACAACCGGGCGAAGATCGCCGAGTTCAGGAAGCCCAGCGTGAACCAGGGCAGCAGCATCTTGCCGAGCCACTCACCCGGACTCTCGAACGGTGACACATAGCCTGGTGTCGGTAGCCAGTCCGTCGAGTACACGAAGATCAACATCAGGATGGGCCCGAAGAAGTAGATCTGCATCGACGCCCCGACCAGGCTGACGCCCACCGAGGTCTTGTCGAACAGCGTGCCTCTTCGTAGCGCGGACAACATGCCCAACCCGACGCCCAGTACCAACTGGATGATCGTCGCGCCCACCACGATGCTGACCGTGGCCGGCAGGGTCCGCTTCAGGATGTCGGTGACCGGCTCATTGGTACGGAACGAGAAGCCCAGGCACGGGGCGTCGCACCTGATCGCGAGATCGCCGGTGCCGTAGGTGCGGCCGGTCACGATGCCCTTCATGAACAGGGCGTACTGCGTGGTCTTCGGCTTGTCGAGCCCCAGGCGCTTGTTGGTCTGCGCGATCGAGTGCTTGTCGCACTGCTTGCCGCACATCACGTAGGCGGGCGACGTCGGCACCATGAAGAACAGTACGAACGTCAGCACGCTCACCGCGAACATCGTCAGCACGGCCAACAAGATCCGCTTGATCAGATAACGAACCATGACACACCTCGCCGCGCAGCGCCGTTCACCATCGGTCCATCCTCATTGCTCTCATGTGCCGTCTCCCGGCTACGGGAGTGCGGTCCGGGCGCGATCACCGGGTCGACGACTTCGGGTCCAGGGCGTCCCGGACGGAGTCGCCGAACAGGTTGAACGCCAGCACCAGGATCAGGATCGTGGCGCCGGAGACAATCGTGTAGAACTGGTCGGTCTGCATGAACTCGGTGCCGTTGTTGATCATGCGACCCAGGTCCGGGGTCGGCTCGACCACACCGATGTTCAGGAACGACAGGGCCGCCTCGCCGGTGATGAACTGCGGCACGTTGAGCGAGAAGACCACCAGGATCGGCGCCCAGATGTTCGGCAGCAGCTGCTTGAACAGGATGTGCGACATGCCGGCGCCGGCCGCCCGCGCCGCCTCGACGAACTCACGCTCGCGCAGCGACAGGATCTGGCCACGGACCAGTCGGGCGGGGTAGGTCCAGCTGAAGAAGGCGAACACGCCGATGATCAGCAGGACCCGGAACATCGCCGAGACGTCACCCCGCTCGCCGTACGCGGCGTCGGTGATGACCGGGATCGCCGCCAGGCAGAAGATGAAGAACGGGAAGGCGAGGATCAGGTCGACGAACCAGTTGATGACCGCGTCGACCTTGCCACCCGCGTATCCGGCCACGATGCCGATCACGATGCCGACCGCGGTCGTGATGACCGCCGCCGCGAACGCGATGAACAGCGAGGTGCGCATCCCGTAGAGCAGCTGCATCAGCACGTCGCGGCCGAGCTGGGGTTCCAGGCCGAGCCAGTGCGTGCCGCTGATGCCGCTGTAGCCCAGCGGGTAGCCGGTGGAGTCCAGCAGCTCACTGTGCTGGTCCGTGGCGTTCTGGCCGTAGATCGCGCCGATCAGCGGAGCGCCCAGGGCCAGGATGAACAGCACGACCAGCACGATCGCGCTGACGAAGGCGACCCGGTCGCGCTTCAGACGTATCCAGGCCAGCTGGCCCGGTGAGCGACCGACGACGGCGCCACCACCGGACGTGACGGTGGCAACCTCCTCTTCGGTGCCCATGGGCAGCTCCCCCACGGCGAGCCCACCCACGGGCGGCTCAGCGTAGTCGTGGGGACCCGCTGGGGTCTGCGTCATCGATCTTGCTCCCTCCGGAGACCGGGCATGGTGCTACGCCCCGACTTGGACGCGAAACTATCCATCGTTGACTGCCGATTTGAGGTCCGAGGGGCATCAGGTTGATAACAAGTCCTGACCCGAATGTGCTGCGAGGCCGGAAATCTTCCCGCTGACCAGGAGATTCGCCCGGTTAGGGCCGGTTTCCGGGGGGCGGAGGGGCGGACATCGTCCCGACGTCCAGTGAAATCCCACGCACTGATATCGGCGATCCGCTTGCCATCGGCCGCCTGCGGCCGCACCGTAGCGCTCATGGGGACCTTACTATCCGCTCAGCAGATCGCCGACGGCCTCCAGGCGTTGCCGACCTGGCGTGGCGATACCGAAAAGATTACGCGCAGCTACACAGCCTCGGACTTTATGGCGGGTATCCGCGCAGTTGACGCGGTGGCCGAGGCGGCCGAGGCCGCCGGGCACCATCCCGACATCGACATCCGATGGACCACGATCACGTTCACACTGGTCACCCACGCCGAGGGCGGCGTGACCAGGGCGGACTTGAAACTCGCCGCACGCATCGACGAGTTGCTCGACAGCCAGGGATGACCGTACCGTCCCGCCGACACGCGGGCGCAGCAGGGTCTACCCGCTGGTAACAACGACGACTCCCCTGCTCAGCAGGGCCGTCCAGGCTCGGCGTAGCGTGTCAGTGCATACGCACGTTGCACGCCGAATTGTCCGGTGTGCCGGGGTCACCGACCGCGACCACCGGACCGGACGACGACCGGGCGCGGGATAGCGACGGGCCGGACCCCGCCGGCCAGGACTATCGTGCTCCACGTCGTAAGAGCCCCACGATCCGTACGCAGGAGAGCGATAAGTCAATGACGACGACCGCAACCCCGCCGGCCCGGTCGTCCGGGTCGGCTGACCCGGACGGCGGGCGGCGGGCCAGCATCGCGGCCCGGACCCTCCGAACCGACCGCTGGTGGTTCCAGCCGCTCATCACCGTCGTGGCCCTGGTCGCCTGGCTGACGTACGCGGTGGTCCGCGCCGCCACCCAGCGCGACTACTGGGTGTCGACCTACCACTACCTGACGCCGTTCGCGTCCCCGTGCCTGAGCCAGTCATGCATCCCGGAATCCGCGCACTTCGGCCGGCCGCTGCCGGAGTTCCCGCCGCTCGTTCCGTTCGCGATCGTGACGCTGTCGTTCCTGCTCGCCTTCCGGTTGACCTGCTACTACTACCGCAAGGCGTACTACCGCTCGTTCTGGCAGTCGCCGCCGGCCTGCGCCGTGGCCGAACCGCACCGCAAGTACAGCGGTGAGACCCGGTTCCCGCTGATCATCCAGAACTTCCACCGCTACTTCTTCTACGCCGCGGTGCTGATCTCGTTGATCAACACGTACGACGCGATCCTCGCCTTCCACGGCAAGGGCGGCGGCTTCGGGTTCGGGCTGGGCAACATCATCCTGCTCGGCAACGTCGTCTGCCTCTGGATGTACACACTGTCCTGCCACTCGTGCCGGAACATCACCGCCGGCCGACTCAACCACTTCTCCCGGCACCCGGTGCGGTACCGGATGTGGATGTGGGTCTCCAAGCTCAACGAGCGTCACATGATGTGGGCCTGGATCACGCTGGGCACGCTGACCCTGACCGACGCGTACGTCGGGCTGGTCGCCTCCCACACCCTCACCGACCTCCGGTTCATCCACTAAGGCGGCTGACCAAGAGCTATGAGCGAAATCGAAAGGCATTCCTACGACGTCCTGGTGATCGGCGCGGGAGGCGCCGGTCTGCGGGCCGCCATCGAGGCCCGGCTGCAGGGCAAGCGCACGGCGATCATCTGCAAGTCGCTGTTCGGCAAGGCACACACGGTCATGGCCGAGGGCGGCGCCGCCGCGGCCATGGGCAACGCGAACCCGAACGACAACTGGATGGTCCACTTCCGCGACACGCTGCGCGGCGGCAAGTTCATGAACCACTGGCGGATGGCCGAGCTGCACGCCAAGGAGGCCCCGGACCGCATCTGGGAGCTGGAGACCTACGGCGCGCTGTTCGACCGCACGCCCGAGGGCAAGATCAGCCAGCGCAACTTCGGTGGCCACGAGTACCCGCGGCTCGCGCACGTCGGTGACCGCACCGGACTGGAACTCATCCGCACCCTGCAGCAGAAGATCGTCTCGCTGCAGCAGGAGGACTTCGCGGCGACCGGTGACTACGAGGCCAACCTGAAGGTCTTCGCCGAGACCACCGTCACCGAGCTGTTCAGTACCGACGGGAAGATCGCCGGCGCGTTCGGCTACTACCGGGAGTCCGGGCAGTTCCTGCTGTTCGAGGCGCCGGCCGTGGTACTGGCCACCGGCGGCATCGGCAAGTCGTTCAAGGTGACCAGCAACTCGTGGGAGTACACCGGCGACGGGCACGCGCTCGCGCTGCGCTCCGGCGCGAAGCTGATCAACATGGAGTTCGTCCAGTTCCACCCCACCGGCATGGTGTGGCCGCCGTCCGTCAAGGGCATCCTGGTCACCGAGTCGGTCCGCGGTGACGGCGGCGTACTGCGCAACTCCGACGGCAAGCGGTTCATGTTCGACTACGTGCCGGACGTGTTCCGGGCGCAGTACGCGGAGACCGAGGACGAGGCCGACCGCTGGTACACCGACCCGGACAACAACCGCCGCCCGCCCGAGCTGCTGCCCCGTGACGAGGTCGCCCGCGCGATCAACTCCGAGGTCAAGGCCGGCCGTGGCTCACCGCAGGGCGGCGTGTTCCTGGACATCGCCTCCCGCCGGTCCGCCGACTTCATCCACAAGCGGCTGCCGTCCATGTACCACCAGTTCAAGGAGCTGGCGGACGTGGACATCACCAAGGAGCCGATGGAGGTCGGCCCGACCTGTCACTACGTGATGGGCGGCGTCGAGGTCGACCCGGACAGCGGCGCGGCCGCGACGCCGGGCCTGTTCGCCGCGGGCGAGGTCTCCGGCGGCATGCACGGGTCCAACCGGCTCGGCGGCAACTCGCTGTCCGACCTGCTGGTCTTCGGCAAGCGGGCCGGCGAGGGCGCCGCGACGTACCTCGACGGCCTGGCCACCCGGCCCACCATCGCCGACGACGACGTGTCGGCCGCGGTCGAGACGGCGCTCGCCCCGTTCACCCGGGAGGGCGGCGAGAACCCGTACGAGGTGCACGGCGAGCTCCAGCAGACGCTCAACGAGCTGGTCGGCATCATCCGCCGGGAGGACGAACTGGCCCGCGCGGTCAAGCGGCTCGGCGAGCTGAAGGACCGGGTGGCCGCGGTCGCGGCGCCCGCCGGCCGCCGGTACAACCCGGGCTGGCACCTCAGCCTCGACCTGCGCAACATGATCCTGGTCGGTGAGTGCGTGGCGCGGGCGGCGCTGGAGCGTCAGGAGAGCCGGGGTGGGCACACCCGCGACGACTACCCGACGATGTCCGCCATCTGGCGGCAGGTCAACCTGGCCTGCTCGGTACGGGACGGCGACCTGAGCATCGCGCACCAGCCGCTGCCCACCATCCCGATGCGGCTCCAGCAGCTGTTCGAGCGGAGCGAGCTGGCCAAGTACCTCACCGACGAGGAACTGGCCCAGTTCGACAAGGGCACCGACCCCACGCCGGACGAGGCGGACGCCGCCGACCAGCCCAGCGCCGGTCAGGCCGGCGGCAAGGCCGCCGGCAGCAAGGCGAAGAGCGGCAAGGCCAAGACCGGCGCGGCCAAGACCGGCGCCGCGAAGACAGGCGCAGCCAGGACCGGCAAGGGCAGGACCGGCGGAGCCAAGGCCGGCAAGCCGGCCGACGCACCGCAGGCCGACTCCGCGCCGCAGGCCGACGCCGCGCACGAGGAGGGCGACAAGTAGTGGGTACCCAACGCCACTTCCGCGTCTGGCGGGGCGAGGACGCCGACGGCGACCTGGTCGACTTCGACGTCGAGGTCAACGAGGGCGAGGTCGTCCTCGACATCATCCACCGGTTGCAGGCCACCCAGGCGCCGGACCTCGCGGTCCGGTGGAACTGCAAGGCCGGCAAGTGCGGTTCGTGCTCCGCAGAGATCAACGGCAAGCCGCGGCTGCTGTGCATGACCCGGATGAGCACGTTCACCGACGAGGAGACCATCACGGTCACCCCGCTGCGCACCTTCCCGGTGATCCGTGACCTGGTCACCGACGTGTCCTTCAACTACGAGAAGGCGCGCGAGATGCCGGCGTTCGCGCCACCGGAGGGCGTCGCACCCGGCGAGTACCGGATGCAGCAGGTCGACGTGGAACGCTCGCAGGAGTTCCGCAAGTGCATCGAGTGCTTCCTGTGCCAGAACACCTGCCACGTGGTCCGCGACCACGAGGAGAACAAGCAGGCGTTCTCCGGTCCCCGGCTGTTCATCCGGGCCGCCGAGCTGGACATGCACCCGCTGGACGCGAAGACCGACCGCAAGGAACACGCGCAGACCGAGCAGGGCATGGGTTACTGCAACATCACCAAGTGCTGCACGGAGGTCTGCCCGGAGGGCATCCACATCACCGACAACGCGATCATTCCGATGAAGGAACGCGTCGTCGACCGCCGGTACGACCCGATCTTCTGGCTGGGCCGCAAGATCTTCCGTCGGCCCGGCATGCCGGACAAGCCGTCCGCTGGTCGCCGCGGCTGACCGCCGCACCCGCACCGCTCAACGGCCGGCGCCGCCATCCCACCCGGGGGGCGACGCCGGCCGTTCCCCATCCCGGCGTCGGCGGTCGATCTGTCAGACTCCTCGGCTACAACCGACCCGGTACGGCTTCGGTGGACGACGCACGGGGAGACACAGATGGGGTACACGACGACGTTCACGGGGCGGGTCACGGTCGTGCCTCCCCTCAACGGTCACGAGATCGACTACCTGGAACGCTTCGCCGGTTCCTGCCGCATGCACCGGACGAAGGGGCCGTACTTCGTGGACGGCGGCGGGCACCGGGGCCAGGACATCGAGCCCGACGTGCTGGACGGTGGCCGGGCCGCGCCGCCGGAGCAGCCGGGTCGCTGGTGTGGCTGGGTGCCCTCCGCCGACGGGTCCTCGCTCGGATGGGACGGGGGCGAGAAGTTCTACGACTCCGCCGAGTGGATGGCGTACCTGATCGACACGTTCCTCAGGCCCGGGGCGGCGGTCGACCGGGAACGCGCGGACCCGACGGCCGGGCGGGTCCAGCCGGAGGCGTTCGCGCACTTCACGTTCGACCACACCGTCAGCGGCGTCATCGAGGCGGAAGGCGAGGACGAGGAGGAGGGCCGGTGGCGGCTGGAGGTTCGGGACAACACCGTCCACGTGGTCAGGCACTGCGAGCAGCCGGGCTACGACGAGGTCGACCCCGACACGGATCCGTCGGAGTGGGGCGACGCCCAGTGGGCGAGGTTCGCGTCCCTGGTCCGGTACGACGTCGCCTACGTCGTACGGGATGGTGAGCTGCACGAGGTAGACCCGGCGGACGGTCAGCCGGCGGCGAGGCGACGGGCCGCGGCCACGTAGCGTTCGGTGATCCGGTCCTGGACGAGCCGCGCGGGCGCCGCGCCGAGCCGCGCGTACCAGGCGGCCGGGCGGCTGAACGCGGCGATGCTGAACCAGACCTCGTCCTCGCCGGTCCAGTCGACCAGGAACGACTCCTCGCCGCGTTCGGGGTGGCCGGGACGGGTGCCGAAGCCGTACCCGAACCGGTCCGGGGCGTCGTCCAGCCAGACGACCTGGCACGGCGCGGCGACCGGGAACGGACCGAGCCGTACGGTGCTGACGAACCGCACACCGACCGCGGGCGCGGCGGCGTCGGACCGTACCGTCACGCCCGCGCCACGGTGGATGCCCCAGTCCCGCATCCCGACGACGACGCGACGGAACGGTTCGGGGCCGGTGCCCAGGTGGACCCGGCGCCGCACGTGCCGGTACCCGCCGGGCAGGCTCGCCGCGCGGGTGGCGCCGACCTCCGGGTACGTCAGGCCGCCGCCCGGCGTCCCGGGACCGCCCGGCGTCACGGAAGCGGCTCCGGTGTCACGGGACCAGCCGGCGTCACGGGGCCAGCCGGCGTCACGGGACCGGTCGGAGTCATGGGGCCAGCCGAGGTCACAAGACCAGGAAGGGCCGCAGCGCCTCGGTCAGCGGGGCGTCGGCCGGCAGCCACGGTACGGAGTCGAGCGCGTCGGCCGCCAGCCAGCGCAGCTCGGCGTGTTCCAGGGCGCGGGGCTCGGACCCGTCGACCAGCCGGGCCAGGTAGAGCCGCAGGATCGCGCCGGTCACCATGGGCACGTCGGCCCCGACCCGGCCCAGAACCTCGACCTGCGCACCGAGTTCCTCGTCGCACTCGCGGACCAGCGCCTCGTGTTCGGACTCGCCGGGCTCGACCTTCCCGCCGGGGAACTCCCAGCGGCCCGCGGCGGTGGCCGGTGCCGCGCGTTGCGCGGCGAGCACCTGGCCGGATCGGATGATCGCCGCCCCGACGACGACGGCGGTGCCGGGCTCTACTGGGGTCGCGTTCGGTGCGCCCGCGTCGGGCTCAGGAAGGATCATCACGGCGGACCAGAGTGCCAGATTTTCGGTCCCGAAGCGTGAAGATCCAGCACTATCTTCCGGTTTCGCAGGAAAAGAGGGCGTGGACATCACGGACCCATAACGGCACACTCAAGGCCACCACAGTGAAGACGAGACGATGGGCCGGTTACGAGCCGGCGAACCGACGCCTCGAAGGGGCGGCATGTCCACTCTCAACGATGAGATCCTCCGGGAAGCGCTTGCCCACCTGGCCAGCTGGCACGGTGACCGACGCGGCATCCACCGGACCCTCCGCATCAGCGAGTCCGAGCACGCCGATCTGATCGAGCGCATCAAGGTGGTCGCCGACGCGATGCGCCTGCGCCCCTCCCTGCGGCGGGAGGACGGTTGCACCCGGATCGGACTCGACCCGCTCGACGGGGACCAGATCAGCACCGCGCAGGTGGCTCTCGCCGCCCGCATCGAGGCGGCGTACCAGCACGTGTCGGGCGCGCCCGTCACCACCCTGCCGGTACGTCCCGTGGCCCGGCCGTGGATGCGGTGGCGGCGTGGGCCGCAGCAGCGCACCGCCCCCGAGGCGACCTGACCGGGAAGTCTGCGACCGGCGCCGGACTCTGTGAC
>JBAUUM010000689.1:0-2048 GCA_049582705.1 Actinocatenispora sp. | reverse complement strand
GCCTGACCCTGAGCACCGGGCCGGACCGACCGCTGCTGCGCGCGTTCGCGACCCTCGCCGGCGGCGAGACCCTCGCCTGGATGTCGCGACTGCTCGGCCTGGCCGGGGCCGAGGAACTGTCCGCGCTGGCCGAGACCGCCGAACCGGGCGCCGGTGGGGTACGGATGCTGCCCTACCTGTCGCCGGCCGGGGAGCGGGCACCGTTCGTCGACCCGGCCGCCCGCGGTGCCCTCGTCGGCCTCACCCTCGACCACAGCCCCGCCCAGCTCGCCCGCGCGGCGTTCGAGGGGATGGCGGCGGCCGTCGCCGACTGCCTGGCCGCGACCGGGTCACCGGCCCGGGAGGTACGGGTGTGCGGCGGCGGAGCCCGCAGCGCCCTGTGGTGCCAGCTCATCGCGGACATGACCGGCGCGCCGGTACTGCGGGCACCGGCCGGCGAGGCCGGCGCGCGGGGTGCCGCCGCGTTCGCCGCCTCGGTCCTGGGCGACGCGCCGGACCTGGCGGCCGCGGCCCGTCGCGACGAGACCGACTTCCTGCGGGTTGAGCCCGACCCGCGCCGTGGACCGGCCACCACCGGCGCGTTGACGCTGCTGCGCGAGCTACGGGCCGCGTCCCGGGACACCTGGCAGCTGCTGGCCTCCGCGGCCGATCCGACACCGGGGAGCTCTAATGCCTGACACCTGGCTCGGCATCGATGTCGGCACCCAGGGTGCCCGCGCGGTGATCGTCGACGACGACGGCGCGGTACGCGGCCAGGGCGCGGCGCCCATCGCGGGGGAGCGCTCCGGCGCGCGGCACGAGCAGGACCCGTCGGCGTGGCGGGCGGCCGTCGCGGACGCCTGCCGGCAGGCCACCGCCCCGGTCGACGTCCGGACGATCCGTGCCCTGGCCGTCTGCGCGACGTCCGGCACGATCGCCCTCGTCGACGGTTCCGGTCGACCGCTGACCACCGGCCTGATGTACGACGACGGCCGGGCCCGCGACCAGGCGGCGCGGGTCGCCGAGCGCGGCGGGTCGTACTGGTCGGACCTCGGCTACCGGATCCAGGCGTCGTGGGCGCTGCCCAAGCTGCTGTGGCTGCTCGGCGACCGGCCGGATCTCGCCCGTACCGCGCACCTGGTCCACCAGAGCGACGTGGTGACCGGCTGGCTCGCCGGGCACCCGGTGCCCACCGACTGGTCGCACGCGCTGAAGACCGGGTACGACCCGGGCGCCGACGGCTGGCCCGGAGACCTCCTCGACGATCTCGGCGTACCGGCCCGGATGCTGCCCGACGTGGTGGCGCCCGGCACGGTCCTCGGCACGGTGTGCGCGGCCCGGGCGGCCGACACCGGGATCCCGGCCGGCGTGCCGGTCGTCGCCGGCATGACCGACGGCTGCGCCGCGCAGATCGCCGCCGACGTCGTCGAACCCGGCGACTGGAACTGCGTACTCGGCACCACGCTGGTGTTCAAGGGCGTCACCACGACCCGGCTCCGCGACCCCGGCGGCCTGCTGTACTCGCACCGCGCGCCGGACGGACGCTGGCTGCCCGGCGGTGCCTCCAGCGTCGGGGCCGGCGTGATCACCGAACTGTTCCCCGGCGCCGACCTCGACGCGCTCACCCGCGCGGCGCGGCGGTACGAGCCCGCCGGCCCGGTCCTCTATCCGCTGGTGTCGCGCGGCGAGCGGTTCCCGTTCCTCGCGCCGGACGCCGAGCGGTTCAGCGTGCCGGCGCTGGCCGACGACGGCGAACACTTCGCCGCGATCCTGCAGGGCGTCGGGTACGCCCAGCGGCTGGCCTTCGACTACATCGACCTGCTGGGCGCCCCGGTCGAGGACGTGTACCTGACCGGCGGCGGCAGCCGCAACGCGTACTGGCGGCAACTGCAGGCCGACATCCTCGGTCGGCCGGTGTACCAGCCGGCGCACGCGGAGGCGGCCTTCGGCATGGCGGTCCTCGCCGCCGGTACAACCCCCGCGTCCGGCACCGCCGCCGGCGCCAGCACAACCACGGCCACCGGTGCCACCGCGCTGGACGGTGACCGGCCGACGGCCCGGCGGCTCAC
>JBAUUM010000688.1:0-14761 GCA_049582705.1 Actinocatenispora sp. | reverse complement strand
GGCCACGCGCGTTGCCGTCCCGTCGGGGCCCCGGCCGGTCGCCCCGGGGTCCGCCGGGGGAGCGCGGCGCGCTCTCGTCCGTGACCTCGTCGTCCAGCCGCAGCGTCAGCGAGATCCGCTTACGGGGAATGTCCACGTCGAGCACCTTGACCCGGACCACGTCGCCCGACTTGACGACCTCCCGGGGATCCTTCACGAAGGTCTTCGACAGCGCCGAGACGTGGACCAGACCGTCCTGGTGGACGCCGACGTCGACGAACGCGCCGAACGCCGCCACGTTGGTCACCACACCCTCCAGCAGCATGCCCGGCCGCAGGTCGCCGAGGGTGTCGACGCCCTCGGCGAACGTCGCGGTCCGGAACTCCGGTCGGGGGTCGCGGCCCGGCTTCTCCAACTCCCGCAGGATGTCGGTGACGGTGGGCAGGCCGAACGTGTCGTCCGCGAACGTCTCCGGCCGCAGCCCGCGGAGAACCGTGGCGTTGCCGATCAGCCCGCCGAGCTCGGTACTGGTCGACGTGATGATCCGGCGGACCACCGGGTACGACTCCGGGTGCACGCTGGACGAGTCGAGCGGGTCGTCGCCGCCGGGGATGCGTAGGAAGCCCGCGCACTGCTCGAACGCCTTCGGGCCCAACCGGGCCACACTCCTGAGTGCCTGCCGGGACCGGAACGGACCGTTCGCGTCCCGGTGCAGCACGATGTTCTCGGCCAGTCCGGTGCCGATGCCCGACACCCGGGTCAGCAGCGGCGCGGACGCGGTGTTCACGTCCACCCCGACCGCGTTCACGCAGTCCTCGACCACCGCGTCGAGCGAGCGGGACAACTTCGCGTACGCCAGGTCGTGCTGGTACTGCCCGACGCCGATCGACTGCGGGTCGATCTTCACCAGCTCGGCGAGCGGGTCCTGGAGCCGGCGCGCGATGGACACCGCACCGCGCAGTGACACGTCCAGCTCGGGCAGCTCCTGCGAGGCGTACGCGGACGCCGAGTAGACCGAGGCGCCGGCCTCCGAGACCATCACCTTGGTCAGCGGCAGGGACGGGTGTCGCGTGATCAGGTCGGCGGCCAGCTTGTCGGTCTCCCGGGACGCCGTGCCGTTGCCGATCGCGATCAGGTCGACCTTGTGCGCGGTGGCCAGCGCCGCCAGCGTCGCGATCGACCTGTCCCACTGCCGCTGCGGTACGTGCGGGTAGATCGTGTCGGTGGCCACGACCTTGCCGGTGGTGTCGACCACGGCCACCTTCACCCCGGTACGGAATCCCGGGTCCAGGCCCATCGTGGTGCGGGCGCCGGCCGGCGCGGCGAGCAGCAGGTCGCGCAGGTTCGTCGCGAAGACGGTGACCGCGTCGTCCTCGGCCGACTGCCACAGTCGGGTACGCAGGTCGATGCCCAGGTGCACGAGGATCCGGGTACGCCACGCCCACCGCACCGTGTCTGCGAGCCAGCGGTCCCCGGGCCGGCCCTCGTCGCGGACCCCGACCCGGGCGGCGATGCGTCGTTCGTAGTCGGTCGGGCCTACCACCGGCACCGCGTCCTCGGCGGGCGGTTCGTCGGGGGAGAAGGTCAGCTCCAGCGCCTCCTCCTTCTCGCCCCGGAACATCGCCAGGATGCGGTGGGAGGGCAGCGTGCCGAACGGCTCGGCGAACTCGAAGTAGTCGGCGAACTTCGCGCCCTCCTCGCGTTTGCCGTCGCGCACCCGGGAGACCAGCCAGCCGCGCGACCACATCTGCTCACGCAGCTCGCCGATCAGGTCGGCGTCCTCGCCGAAGTTCTCCACCAGGATGGCCCGGGCGCCGTCCAGCGCGGCCGCGACGTCCGCCACACCCTTGTCCGCGTCGACGTAACCGGCGGCCACCGTGCGCGGATCCTGCGTCGGGTCGGCCAGCAGCGACTCGGCCAGCGGCGCGAGCCCGGCCTCCCGGGCGATCTGCGCGCGGGTCCGTCGCTTCGGCTTGTACGGCAGGTAGATGTCCTCCAGCCGGGCCTTCGAGTCGGCGGCCATGATCTGGGCCTCGAGCGAGTCGTCGAGCTTGCCCTGGCCGCGGATCGAGTCGAGTACGGCCGTGCGTCGCTCCTCCAGCTCCCGCAGGTAACGCAGGCGCTCCTCGAGGGTGCGCAACTGCGCGTCGTCGAGCGTGCCGGTGACCTCCTTGCGGTACCGGGCGATGAACGGCACGGTCGCGCCGCCGTCGAGCAGCCCGACGGCCGCGGTCACCTGACCCTCCCGTACGCCGAGCTCCTCGGCGATCCGCTGATGCACAGACATCGTCACGATCTGTTCCGCCTCCACGCTGCGCTGTTACCGGCCTGGGGCCGTGTGGTCCGAGTACTGCATTGTGCCGGTTGGTCCCGGAGCACGCCCGCACCACCCGGTATCCGGTTGCGTCGCCGGGTCGGCACAGCCCAGGATCGGGCCATGCTCGAAACGGAGATCATGGCGTACTACCGGCGCGGCGGCGAGCGGACACGGCTCGCCGCCGGCGACGGGCTGCTGGAGTCCCTGCGCACCCGTGACGTACTGGCCCGCGTGCTGCCGCCCGCGCCGGCCACCATCCTGGACGTGGGCGGCGCGACCGGCGGCTACGCCGGCTGGCTGACCGGCGAGGGTTACCGGGTGCACGTGGTGGACCCGGTCGCGGACCACGTCCGGGAGGCCGCCGAACTGCCCGGCGTCGAGGCCTCCGTCGGCGACGCGCGGAACCTCGACCGGGCGGACGGCAGCGCCGACGCGGTGCTCCTGCTCGGGCCGCTCTACCACCTGCAGGACCGCGCCGACCGGGTGCGGGCCTGGCAGGAGGCCGGCCGGGTGGTGCGGCCGGGCGGCCCCGTCGTCGCCGCCACGATCAACCGGTTCGCCTCGCTGTGGGACGGCTTCGTCAAGGACTTCTTCGCCGAGCCCGCGTACCGGCCGATGGTGGAGCGCACCCTCACCGACGGCCAGCACCGCAACCTCGACGGTTCGCGGAACTGGTTCACCACCGCGTACTTCCACCACCCCGGCGAACTCGCCGGTGAGGTCACCGACGCCGGTCTGACCTGGGAGCGGACCGTCAGCGTCGAGGGTCCCGTGTGGATGCTCGGGGACCGGCTGGCGGACCGCCTGGCCGACCCGGACCGCACCGAGCTGCTGCTCGACATGCTGCGCCGGGTCGAGGACGAGCCGAGCCTGTTGGGTTCGTCGTCGCACCTCCTGACGGTGGCGCGCGGTCCCGTACCGGTCGATGCGTGAGTCGGTGGGCCGGTCGGACGTCCGGCCGGCCCGGGACCGGGGCATGACATGCTGCCAGGCGTGAGCGCACCGACCGCACCCGGCGACGAGCGGGACCTGGCACCCCAGTACGTGCTGCCGTTGGTGGTGTGGTTGGAGAAGGACCAACCGCCGGAGCGGACCGACGCCCTGGAGGCGTCGGCCCGTGCGGTGCTGACGTTCCTGACCGATCCGCGCACGGTCGAGCCGGACGGGCCGTGGCACGAGGCGGTGCTGTCGTGGACCGACGGCCGGATCCGCAAGGTGGTACGCCGGGCCCGGGGCGCCGAGTGGCGGCGGGCCGAGACGCTGGACGGCCTGACGGTGCGGCACGGCACCGCGTCGGTACGGGTCTTCCCTCCGGTACCGCTGGACGGCTGGCCACGCGACCTGGCCCGGTTGCAGGTGAGCGGCACCGAACTGGACGACCCCGCGGACCCACCCGCGCCCGCGTCGTCCTCGCCGGTCCTGTGGCTGAACCCGGGGCTGGACATGACCGCCGGCAAGGCCATGGCGCAGACCGGACACGCCGCCCAGCTCGCCCTGGCCGCGTTGCCGCCGGCCGGCCGGAGGTCCTGGGCGGCGGACGGTTTCCCGCTCGCGGTACGGACCGCGACGCGCGCCCGGTGGAACCTCGTGTCCGCGGCGGGCCTGCCGGCGGTGCACGACGCCGGCTTCACCGAGATCGCGCCCGGCTCGGTCACCGTGATCGCCGACCATCCGGGCCTGCGCCGCCGCTGACCGGACCGCCGTCACCGGTACGCCGCCGGGTCGGCGGGGGAGTACGGCCACGGGGGAGTCCGGCGAGGGCGCCTCAGCAGGGGTAGCCACCCCGCGCGAGCGTGTCGACCAGCCAGGTGTCCCCGCGCCGGACGAGCGTGTGGGCGATCGGCATGACCCGCTGCTTGCCCGGTTCGTTGACGGGTCGCCCGTCGGTGTCCGCGAGCTGTGCGTGGCTCTGGTCGATGCAGGTGTTCACGGTCGCGGAGTCCTGGCCCAGCTCCACCCGCCGTACGTCGAGGGTCAGTGAGCCCTGGTACCGCTGGCCGTTGCTGCGCAGGTTCTCGACCACCTTGGCGGTGGTGGCCAGCCCGGTGGGGCCGGTGACCACCTCGGCCAGCCGGGAGCCGTCGAGGTCGCGGCGGGACACGGCCCTGCCGTAGCGCCGCCAGTACTCCAGGACGACGCGCGCCACCTGATCCTGGGCATCGGACAGCGTGACACCCGACATGCTGACCGACAGGGCCGCGCGGTGCCTGGCCGGAGCGCTCGACGGTACGTGCTGCGACTCCGTGGTGGGCCGCGCGCCGCCGGAGCTGCGTGCTCCGGTGGGCGTGGCCCGTTCGTCGGTACCGGCACAGCCGACCAGCAGCAGCGCGGTGGCGACACCGACGGCCAGACAACGCAGCGGGGTGGTACGCACAGGTGTTCTCCCGTCTCCCGGCAGGCCCCGGGGACACGTTCCGTTGGGGGGCAGACACTCCCCGGTGTCTAACGGGTACGTGTCGGCGGCGTTACCGGCCGCTGTGTACGGGGGTGCGTCCGCGTCACCGCCGTTCGGCGAGGTGGAGTGGGCACCGTCACGCACGGCGATCGGGCTCGCGCCGTCCCCGCTGGTGGCGGCATGATCGCCGGGTCTGCGGCGGAGGTCACGCGTCGACGTTCCGTAGTTCACGCGGCTCCCCGCGTACGGTGGGGCGTCGTAGGTCGACCTGGTCGACCGCGACGTCAGCTCGGTCGGATGCCGGTTGACCCGCACCGTCGCCACCCGGCGGACCACCGGTCCAGCACGGGACGGCGCCGAGGTGCGCAACCTCAACTCACGGGAGCCCTCGAAACATGCGTCGACGTGGTGGTGTGCTCATGGCCGCCGGTGCCCTGGCGATGTCCGGGCTGGCGTTGAGCGGCTGCGCCCGGCTCGAACATCCCACCGTGGCCCCCGCGCCGTCGGTGTCCGAGCCGGCCGGCTCCCAGGAGTTCGAGGCGGCCCCGAGTCCGTCGCCGTCCCCGAAGCCCGCCAAGGCCGCCGGGGGCACCTGCCGGATGCTCGACTACGACAGCGCCGAGAAGGCCACCGGCACCCGCTTCGAGGTCGCCGCGGCCAGCACCTCCTCCGGCGCGCAGACCTGCGCCCTCCAGGTGCTCTACTCCGAACATCCCGACCTCGTCGTCAGCGTCGTCAGCACCGAGGCCGACGCGAAGGCGTTCGCCAAGGCCGCTCCGGACGAGGCGAAGAAGGTCGACGGGATCGGCAAGGCCGCGTACAGCCGGGTCGTCGACCCGGATCCCGACGCCGGCACCGGCCCGGCCGTCGAGGTCGCCTGGTTGAGCGGGAAGGGTGACATCGTCACCGTGCGGTACACCAACTCCGCCGACGTCGATCTCGACACTGCCCGCGGGTCGGTCGACCGGATCGTCAGCTACGCCAAGGGTCTCGAAGCCGCCCGCTGACGCCGGACCGTGCTGGTTCCTGGACCGTGCCGTACCGACGGCCGGCGTCATGCCCCGGGGCTGGCCCAGGACTGGAGCTGGGCGACGACCCGGGACGGGTTGGGCACGTTCCACAGGCTGATTCGGGGCACCCAGCCGGTCGGACCCGGCACCCCCACCAGGATGTTGCCCACCCCCGGCCGTACCTCGTCGATCCGGTACGTGGGAGGCACCTGGCCGTCCGGCGCGAGATCGTCCGGCTGGTACGCCCGACCGGAGCCGCGGGACGCCCGGACCACCAGCAGGCGGCGATTGGTGAAGACGTACAACAGGTCAGCCACCACGCGGGGCGAGGGGGGACACGCCGGTTCAGGGATCAGCAGGGACAGCAGACCCACCACGGTGAGCAGTACGCCGGCCGACACCACCAGGGACGCGAGGACCAACAGCGGGAACATCCACGTCGTGACGTCGAGCTGGACGCTGCGCAGCAGCGGAAGGACGACGAGAACCGTCACCAGGGTGGCGAGGGCCGCGACCGAGAACGCGAGCACGGAGCGGGTGAACCGGCGCACCAGATAGCTGCGGCGGCTCCCGTCGGCCCGCGGCCGCAGCCACCACAGAATCCTCTCGTCCGGCTCGAAGAGGCGACCCTCGGCCGGCGACACCGGTGCGCTCATGGTTACTACTGAGTACCACTTTCGCCCGCCGCCGAAACGGCGTTTCGGGGAAAGTTGAACCGCACGGTGGATCGAGATCGATGAATGTCCCGGCCGGCCGTGCCGGGGCCGTCGCGACGCGGGAAAACGCGCGCCCGGGCCCGGCCGTCCGGGCCCGGGCGCCGCGCGCTCATTGCGTGATGAACACCCGGCTCGCCACCGACTGCGGAAGGCGTAGCTCGGCACTGTCGTGCCGGATCGTCACGGCGTCGTCCTCCTGGGCGACATCGACCTTCGCGCCCGGATCGATGCCGGCGGCGTGCAACCGCTCCAGCAGGGCCGCGTCGGTCTGCACGCTCTCGCAGATCCGCCCGACCGTCACCGGACCGCTCACGCCGGGGCTGGTCAGGTTCCGCTCACTGGTCGGCGCCTCCGGGGCCGTCGCGCCCGGGTCGAAGACCTCCAGCCCGGGGATCGGATTCCCGTACGGCGAGCGGGTCGGCCGGCCCAGAAGCTGGTAGACGCGCTGTTCCACGTCGTCGCTCATGACGTGCTCCCAGCGGCACGCCTCGTCGTGCGCGGCCTCGTACCGCATCCCGATCACGTCGATGAGCAGCAACTCGGCCAGCCGGTGCTTGCGCATCACGGCGATCGCGTGATGGCGGCCCGTGTCGGTGAGGGCCAGGTGCCGGTCGCCCTCGACCGTCAGCAGGCCGTCCCGCTCCATCCGGGCCACCGTCTGGCTCACGGTCGGGCCGCTCTGATGCAGCCGTTCGGCGATGCGGGCGCGCAGCGGCGCGACGCCCTCCTCCTCCAGTTCGAGGATGGTGCGGAGGTACATCTCAGTGGTGTCTACCAGGTCGTTCAACGCGCCCTCCCGGGTCACCATGCTACCTGAGAATCATTGCGGGACACTGGGTGCGTGATCCCCACGCCGAACCCAGGTCCCCTGCTCAGTGTCGAAGAGCTGATCGCCGCGCGCGGCGCGGGCAGTTCGTACCAGATGCCCCTGACAGTTCTGGATGTGCGCTGGCGGCTGAATGCCCCCTCCGCGATCGACGACTACCGTGCCGGGCACATTCCGGGCGCGGTGTTCCTCGACCTCGACGCGGACCACCTGACCGGCCCGCCGGGCACCCCCGGTGGCCGGCACCCGTTGCCGGATCCGGGCCCGCTGCAGGCCACCCTGCGGGCCGCCGGCGTGCGGCCCGACCGGAAGGTCGTGGTCTACGACGACGGCGACGGACTGCCCGCCGCCCGCACCTGGTGGACGCTGCGGTGGGTGGGGCTGACCGACGTCGTCGTGCTCGACGGCGGGTTCGCGGCGTGGACCGCCGCGGGCGGCCCGACCGACACCGAGGTGCCCGCGCCGCAGCCGAGCGACGTGACCGTACACCCCGGCCAGCTTCCGGTACTGGACGCCGCCGGCGCGGCGCGGACGGCCGCCGGGGGCGTCCTGCTGGACGCCCGGGCGCCGGAGCGGTACCGCGGCGAGACCGAACCGATCGATCCGGTCGCCGGGCACATCCCGGGTGCGGTCAATCTGCCGAAGACGGACCTGACCGACCCGGACGGCACAATGTTGCCGCCGGGCGCCCTCCGGGACCTGTTCGCCGCACACGGCGTCGGGGACGACACCGAGGCCGCCGCGTACTGCGGGTCGGGCGTCACCGCCGCCTACACGGCGCTGGCGCTGAGCGTGGCCGGGCTCCGGCCCGTGGTGTACATCGGCTCCTGGAGCGACTGGGTCAGTGACCCGGACCGGCCGGTGGCCACGGGTCCCGCGGCGGGGGCCGCCGAACCGGGACGCTGAGCCGGCCGCGACGGGCTCAGCGACCGCCGTGACCCGGGTGCTGCGGTTCGAGGTACTGGGCCCGGCGCGGCGTCGGCCCGTGGTCCGAGCCGCTCTGCTCCGCCCGGTTCGACGAGTCACGGTTGGCGGTGACCGGTTCCAGAATGGTGGTGCTGTCGGTCAACGACGGATGCGGCGTCGACTCCTGGGCGCCGTTCGACCGCTCCGAACCGACGGGCTCCGGCTCCGTCACCGCGTCGGTATCGGTCTCGGTCTCGGCGGCCGCCGGGACGGCGTGCTCGTCGGCCTCCCGCCCGCTCGACGACCGGTTCGCGGTTTCCTGCGGCTCGTCGTCATCGTCATCGTCGTCGAGCAGCGCGGCGCTGGCGCCGGTGAGTCGGGTCAGCGTCTCCCGCAGGTTCTTGATGTCCCGCTTGATCTGCCGGCGCCGGTCGTCGAGCTCGCCGACCTTGCGGCTTGCCTCGGCGACGATCCGGTCGGCCTGCGCCCGCGCCGTGCCCAGGATCGCCTCGGCGTCCCGCCGCGCGGCCTCGGTGGCCTGCCGCACGGACTCCTCGGCCTTGGTCCGTACCTGCGTCGAGTGCTCCTCGGCGGACTCCCGCAGCTGCCGGGCCGTCAACTCGCCCTCGGCGCGGACCTGCTCGGAGTGCGAGTCGGCATCCTGCCGGGTCTTCTCGGCGTACGCGTCGGCGTCGCCACGGACGTTCGCGTCGTGCGCGGCGACCTCGTGGCGGATCTGCTCGGCCTCGGTCTCCGCCGCGGTCCGCAGCTCGGCGGCCTGCTGCTGCGACGACGTCTTCAGCTTCTCCGCGGCCTCCTCGGCCTCGGTGCGGACCTTGGTGGCGTAGGCGGTGGTCTCCTCCTTGAGCCGGCGCAGCTCCTCGGTGACGGAGGCCCGCTCCTGCTCGCCCTCGGCGCGCATCGCGGCGAGTTCCTGCTCGGTCTGCTCGCGGACCCGGGCCGCGTACTCCTCGGTCGCGGTGCGCAGCGACTGGGACTGCTGCTCGGCCTCGGCGACGAGGCGCTGGGCGTGCTCGGACTTCTCGGTGAATTCGGTCTCCACCGCGGTCCGGCGGGTCTCCTCGGCCTCCTCGGCCTCGGCACGGCGGGCCTGCAGCGTGGTCTCGAAGTCGTGGCGGGCCTCTTCGGCCTTCTCGTGCGCCTCGGCGAGGATGCGTTCGGCCTCGTCGCGGCGATCGGCGATCTCCTGCACCGCGCTCTGCTTGATCGCCGAGGACTCCTCCTCCGCGAGAGAGAGGATCTGCTCCACCCGCGGACCCAGGTGCCGGTACGAGGGCTGCTCGTCCACGGCCGCCCGGCGCTTCAGGTCGATCATCTCGGCCTGCAGGCGCTGGACCTGGCTGCTGAGCTGCTGCACCTGTGAATACGAGTCGTTCCGTTCGGTGGCGAGCGCGGTGAGATCCGCTTCGACCTGGGCTACGAACCGGTCGACCTGCCTCCGGTCGTATCCGCGTAGCACCATCTCGAAGCTCGCCTCGTTGCGCGAGCCGCCGTCATTCAACGAGAAGAGGTTCTGATCCCCGCCTTGCGCCATGCATCCATCCTCACACGTGACGGCCCGTCACACACGGAAGGCACCAGGGTGACGGGCCTCGCGTTTCATCCTGTAACAAGATGGTGTGCAGTGCGCGAAAGGGTGGGCCGCCTTCGCCGCGGAGGTGATAGTCGCCCCGGAACGGCGACCGCGCACCCGTGCCGCCCGTGGTGACCCGGATCCTGTGGTGGCGGGATTCTGATTCTGTGGTGGCCGGATTCTGCCGCGCGGCCGCCCTCGCGACGACGAGTCCCGGTGACGGGCCGCGTGGCGAGCCACTGTACTTGACCCGCCGGCGATCGTGGAACCCGCCACGGGCCGTGCGATCCGCGACGGGCCCCGGGAACAGACCGGTCGGGCGGGCACGTGGCCCACCCGACCGGGATGTACTGCGCGGTTCCTAGTGGTCGCTGGTGGCCGGAATCCGCTGGGTGTCGTCGTTGCCGGACTTCCCGGCGGGCTTGGCCGACTTCTCGGCGCTGTCGGCCAGCTTCTCGGCGCTCTCGGCGATCTTGTCCACCTTGGCCTCGGCCGCCTGGACGGTCGCGGCCGGTGCGCCACCGATGCCGGCGAGTCCGCCGAGCATCTCGCGGAGCTGACCCAGCTGCGTGGTGATCTGGTCGCGCTGCCGGCCCAGGTCCTCGACCTCGCGGCGGGCCGTGGTCGTGGTGGTCTCGGCCTCCGTGCGGGCCTCCGAGGTCACCCGGCTGGCCTCCGACCGCGCCTCGGACACGGTCTTGTCGGCGAGGGCCTTCGCCTTGTCCACGGTCTCGTTGGCGGTCCGCTCGGACTCCAGCCGACGGGCCTCGGAACGCTGCTCGATGTCCTTGGCGCGGTCCTCGGCAGCACGCGCGCGGGCCTCGGCCTCGCTGACCAGCTTCTGGGTCTGCGAGACGGCGGCGGTGTGCCGCTCGGACTCTTCCCGCTCGGACTTCTCGCGACGTTCGGCGAGTTCGAGGGCCAACGCCTGGAGTTCCTTGTCCCGCTTGTCCTTGGCCTCGGCCAACAGCTTGGCCGCCTCGGCCCGGCGCTCCTCGGCCTCGCGCATGGCCTTCGCCCGGAGCTGGGTGATCTCCCGCTCGGCGGTGGCCCGCATCGTGGAGACCTCGCGCTCGACGTTGGCCTTCAGCTCGGCCACCTCGTGCGCGGTCGCGGTGCGCAGCTGCTTGGTCTCGCGGTCGGCGTCGGCACGCATGTTGTCGGACTCGCGACGGGCCTGGACCCGCGCCTCGGCGGCCTCGCGCTCGGCGGCGGTCTTGGTGCCGGCGGCGTCGCGCTCTGCGGTCGACTTCATCGCGGCGGACTCGGCGCGCGCCTTGTCGGTGATCTCGCGGGCCTCCAGGCGCGCGGCCGACAGGATGCCCTCGGCCTCGCGCTTGGCCTCGGCGCGGTGCTCGTTGGCCTGTTCCTCGGCCAGCCGCAGGATGTGCTCGACCTTGGTGCCCAGCCCGGCCAGCGTGGGGCGGCTGTTCTCCTCGAGCTGCTTGTTCTGGTCGCCGAGTTTCTGTTCCAGGCTGGCGTTGCGGCCTTCGGCCTGTCGGAGACGACGCTGCGCGTCGGTCATCCGCTGCTCGGCCTCGCCCCGGGCGCCCTCGGACTGGGCGAGCGCGGCGTTCAGACGCTGGACGAAGTCGTCGACCTGCGCCCGGTCGTAGCCGCGGAGCACGACGGTGAAGTCGGGCTGGCTGTTGGCTTGTTCGAAGAAACTCATGGAGGGCTGCTGCTGAGCCATTGACACATCCTCGCAGACCCCCCGACTGCCGCGCCTGGTCGCAAACCCCTTGTCTGAGCGGTGAGGGGTCGACCACCGACATGCGGGGGGAACTTTTGTCGGTTTGCCGGTCTTTAGGTGAGCCGGGGCTTCATGTTACTCGCTCCGGGTGATGCCTCAGTCGTACTCATCGCACCCTTGTCAGCGACATGGTCCTCCAACGGACTCGACGCAACACTCGGCGATGTGAGTGAACTTGGACACTCTATTCGCCCTGCTCTGGTTCCTCTACCCGCCCGACGGGCCGTCCGGCGTCGTCAGTGGTGGGTTGGCGGATGCCGACCCGCCGGTGCGCCGTGCGGCATGAATCCGCCGACGGACGACGACCTGACACAGGTGACGCTCTGACCCGGATAACGAGGCGAGAGTGCCCGGGCGACGGCCATCCGGCGCGGGTCGGTACCAGTGTGACCGATTGTGCCTGTCGTTACACGCCTCGGGCCCGGTGGGGTCCACTGGTGCGGGAACGGCGGGTTGGGCCCGGAAGTCCGGGTCGGTCGACGCGAGCAGTCCGGGCCGCGAGGGCATAATTTCACATTGGTGCGATTTTGCCCAGGTATCCACGGCTCATCATCGGCCCGTGCGGTGCGACCGGTCGGTCGCACGCGCGGACCCCCGCTCATCGCTCGGGCGGCTCGACCAGTTCGACCAGGACGCCGCCCGCGTCCTGCGGGTGGACGAAGTTGATCCGCGATCCGGCCGTTCCCTCCCGGGGCTCGTCGTACAGCACCCGCATCCCCCGCGCGCGCAGCGCCGCCGACGCGGCGGCCACGTCGGCCACGGTGTACGCGAGCTGCTGGACACCCGGCCCGTGTCTGCTCAGGAACTTCGCCAGTGCCGCGTCCCGGGTGGTGGGCGTCAACAGCTGGATCCGGGGGCCGTCGGTGTCCCCGCCGACCTGCAGCATGGCCTCCCGTACGCCCTGCTCCTCGTTGTTCTCGGTGTGCACGCAGGTCATGCCGAACACGTCGGTGTAGAACCGGATTGCTTCGTCCAGGTCCGTCACCGCGATGCCGACATGATCGATTCGGAGCACCCGGAGGTCGGTGCCGGTGGGGTCGATGCCGGCCGTGGGCTCTGCGGTGGCCGGGTCCGTACGCCGGCGCTCGTCGGAGGTTGACATGTCGGTAGTCTGGCTGGTGAACGGTCGTTCAGGCCAGTCGGCGCGCGGACCGCCCCACGCTCCCTCGACCAATGCTCGACCACCGGTAGTCACCTGGGAGGACATCGTCATGACAAGCGTGCTCGTGCACGGCGCACGTACTCCGATGGGCCGGCTGCTCGGCGCCCTCAAGGACCTTCCCGCCACCGCCCTCGGCGGGGTCGCCATCGGTGCCGCGCTGCAACGCTCCGGCGTCACGGCCGAACAGGTCGAGTACGTGATCATGGGTCAGGTGCTCCAGGCGGGTGCCGGCCAGCTGCCGGCCCGGCAGGCGGCCGTGGCCGCGGGCATCCCGATGACCACCCCGGCGATCACGGTCAACAAGGTCTGCCTGTCCGGGCTCAACGCGATCGCCACGGCAGACCAGCTGATCCGGGCCGGCGAGTTCGACATCGTGGTGGCCGGCGGCATGGAGTCGATGACCAACGCGCCGCACCTGTTGACCGGCCAGCGTTCCGGCTACAAGTACGGCGACGTGACGGTGCGGGACCACATGGCACTGGACGGGCTGACCGACGCGTACGACCAGATCGCCATGGGTGAGTCGACCGACCAGCACAACGCGCGGCACGGCGTGACCCGGGCCGACCAGGACGAGTTCGCCGCCCGCAGCCACCAACGGGCCGCGCTGGCCGCGAAGAACGGCGTGTTCGCCGAGGAGATCGCCCCCGTGTCGGTGCCCCGGCGCAAGGGTGACCCGATCGTCGTCGCCGAGGACGAGGGCATCCGCCCGGACACCACGGCGGAGACGCTCGCGAAGCTGCGTCCGGCGTTCGTCAAGGACGGCACCATCACCGCGGGCAGCTCGTCGCCGATCTCCGACGGGGCCTGCGCGGTCGTGGTGATGCGCAAGGAGAAGGCGGAGGAGCTCGGGCTGACCTGGCTCGCCGAGATCGGGTCGTACGGCACGGTCGCCGGCCCGGACAACTCGCTGCAGTCCCAGCCGTCCAACGCGATCAAGCGGGCCCTGGACCGCGCCGGTGCGCAGGTGGGCGACCTCGACCTGGTCGAGATCAACGAGGCGTTCGCCGCGGTCGGCGTGCAGTCCACCCGCGAGCTGGGCATCGACCCGGAGCGGGTCAACGTCAACGGCGGCGCGATCGCGCTGGGCCACCCGATCGGCATGTCCGGCGCCCGGCTGGTCCTGCACCTGGCGATGGAGCTGCGCCGGCGGGGTGGCGGCCTCGGCGCCGCCGCGCTGTGCGGTGGCGGCGGTCAGGGTGACGCGCTCCTGCTGCGGGTGCCGGGAAACTGAGGCCCGGATGGCTCGCACTCTCTCCACGGCCTCCGTCCCGGACCTGATCTCGCGGGCCCGGGACGGCGACCCGCGTGCGGTGGCCCGTCTGATCAGCCTCGTCGAGGACGGTGCGCCCGAGTTGCGGGAGATCGCCGCGGCGCTCGCCCCGCACACGGGTCACGCCAGCGTCGTGGGGTTGACCGGTGCCCCCGGCGTCGGCAAGTCGACGACCACCTCGGCCCTGGTCGCCGCCCTGCGGGCACGAGGCCGGCGGGTCGGGGTGCTCGCGGTCGACCCGTCGTCGCCGTTCACCGGCGGCGCCATCCTCGGTGACCGGGTGCGGATGCAGGAGCACGCCACCGATCCCGGCGTGTACATCAGGTCCATGTCCTCGCGGGGCAACCTGGGCGGGCTCGCGGCCGCCACCCCGCAGGCGGTACGGATCCTGGACGCCGCCGGGTGCGACGTGGTGCTGGTCGAGACGGTGGGCGTG
Organism: Actinocatenispora sp.; assembly: GCA_049582705.1. Taxonomy (GTDB): domain Bacteria; phylum Actinomycetota; class Actinomycetes; order Mycobacteriales; family Micromonosporaceae; genus Actinocatenispora. The sequence continues at coordinate 394 of JBAUUM010000688.1, read as the reverse complement.
GGGCAGGCCGAGGTGGCCGTCGCCAGCCTCGCCGACACCACCCTGGTACTCACCGCGCCCGGCATGGGCGACGCGATCCAGGCCGTCAAGGCGGGCATCCTGGAGATCGCCGACATCTTCGTGGTGAACAAGGCGGACCGGGACGGCGCCGACAGCGCCGCCCGCGATCTGCGCGGGATGCTGGCCCTGGTCACACGCGAGCCGCACGAGTGGCGCCAGCCCGTGCTGCGGTGCGTGGCCGCCCGCTCCGAGGGGGTCGACGACCTGCTCGACGCCATCGACAAGCACCGCGCGCACCTCGAGGAGCACGGCGAGCTGTCCCAGCGGCGCACCGCCCGCGCCGCGGCCGAGATCCAGGCGATCGCGCTGGCCGCGGTGCGCCGCCGCATCGACG
>JBAUUM010000687.1:0-9364 GCA_049582705.1 Actinocatenispora sp. | reverse complement strand
GTGCGGAGGCCGCAGGCGACACCGGGCCGGCGGTGGGTGTCGCCGCCGACTCGGCCGTGGGCGGTGCGGACACGGAGCCGGCCGCCTGGGTCCGGTCCGGTTCGGGCTGGTGCGGGGCGGTCATCGCGCGAGCCCCGTCGGGGCGGAGGCGAAGATGGCCGGCGCCTGTTCACCGCTGAGCAGGCTGAGCCCGAAGCCCGACCGTTTCGCGATGTCCACGGCCTGCTCACCCGCCCGGGCCAGCCCGTCCGACACGGTCATCAGGCGCAGTACTCCGTGGATGTCGATCATCGGTTCCGCCGCACCGTCCGCGGCCAGCGGCGGCCGTCGCAGCGCGATCGAGAGGCTGTTCTCGACGCCGCAGGTGACGATCAGGTCGGTGAGCAGGCCGTGCCGGTCCGCCTCGACGGGCGGCCACGTCTCGATCCAGTAGCCGGCGTGGGCGAGCCCGTCGCCGCGCCACAGGTCCCACTCCTCGGTGGTGCGGTTGCGGCCGGGGCTGGTGCCGGTGCCGGTGATCCCGCAGGAACGCACCAGCGCGTCGAGCAGTTCGTCCGCGTCGAGCAGGCGGCACGTGCGGCCCCGACCCTCGACGGCCTTCGTGCACCGGCTCAGGGCGGCGGCGATCGCCCGGTGTACGCCGTCGGTGCCGCCGCCACGTTCCTCGGCCGCGGCGAGCGCGTCGTCTGCGTCCAGCCGTACGGTGAGCCACAGCGTCTGGAAGGCCGCCGCGGCGCTGTGCACCGTCGACACCAGCTCCCGGTACGACGCCTGGCACGCGGCCTGGCCGGAGAGCCCGGCGGACGGCGCCGGCACGGTGTGCGTGACCACCTGGATCGTGGAGACGGGGAACTCGTCGTCCAGCACGGTGCGGGCCAGGTTGCCGAACGGCAGCGCCCCGGCATGCTCGCCGACGACACCGTTGCGGGACCCGAAGTCGAGTTCGGCCACCGCGAACCAGCCCGATCCGTCGTACCCGATGCCGATCCGGTGGTCCCGTTCCTCGGCCGACTCGACCGTCAGGGCGGGGGAGAGTTCGCGCAGCACCGCGAGCCGCTGGTCCTTCGCCCGGCCGGTCCGTGCCGCGGCGCGCCGCCGTCGGAACCGGCCCCGCATGGCGACCCGGGCCAGCCACCAGCGCCCACCGGTACTGGCGAAGACCGCGGACATGACGACGAGCCCGACCACGCCACCGGTGACGACCTGCCACAGCGGCCGGTGCAGGAGGGTGAGCACGCCGAGCAGGACGAGCTCGACGACCACCAGTTGCTCCACCCGGAACCGGCCGACCCGCTGGCGGGCCCGGTACCGGGAGAGTCGCCACGGCCCGGCCTGCTGGGGCGTCGCGCCGACGCGGGCCACGGCACGCACCGGTGGCGGTGTGGGTGGCGTCGCCATCCGGCGCTCTCCTTGTCTCCTCGGCCCGGTTGTCGCGCTGCGGGCGCCTGCAGGTGCGAGAGTAGTGTCCCGGCCGTCGTTCGCGCCGGCCCGTGGGTGCCGCCGGGCGCCTGCCGGTGTCCCGCCGGCACCGTCATCCTAGGAGCCGGGCCCAAGGACCGAGGTCCACGGCCGGCCACCCCCGTGGCAGGCCGGGGTCAGTCGCCGGTGCCGGTCCAGCGGGCGACGCCGGCCGTGTCGAGCGCGTAGAAGGCCACGCAGGACTCCGCCCCGTCCCGTTCGACGCGCCACAGGGCGGCGCCCGGTGTCAGGTCCACGCCGTCCATGGTGGGCGCCCGGTACGCGTCCCGGTCCGGCTCGTACCAGCGGATGACGTAACCGACCTCGTCCTCGGCGCCGAACGGTGAGCCGTCGCCGAGCAGGCCCAGCTGCAGGTACAGGTCGGCCAGCGGCATCCGGGCGCTCGGGATGCGGTGTATCAGACCGGCCACCCGGTTGTGGTTGTGCCGCAGGTACCGGTCGGTGATGCCGGCCGGTACGACCACCTCGACCAGAACACTCTCCGCGATGGCCCGTACGCGTTGCGCGATCGCGGCGGTGCTCGGTGCGGCCAGCGTGCACTCGAACGAGGTGCCGGGGTTGACCGCCAGGCCCGCGGTCGGGTCCGGCCACTGCGCCATCAGGGCCGCGAACGCCACCTCGACGGCGTCCAGTTCGCCCAGTTCCTCGCGCAACCTGGTCGGCGAGGTGAAGATCGTGATCGGTCGGCTCTCGTCGGTCAGCCGGAGCCAGGGGAAGTCCGGGTCGGTGATGTCCCGGGACTGCGAGCCGGACGGGTCGAGGGGTACCAGCACCTCGGCCGGCAGCAGCGCCCGGGCGGCGGCCTCGACGTTCATCGCGGCCGTCGCCGACGCCAGGTCCCGTTCCAGCTCGGTCGCCGGGCGGCCGGCCACCTCCGCGATGTCGCCGACGGCGACCGGGGTGAAGAGGCCCTCGACCGGCAGCCCCGGGTCGATCGCGAGCCACAGCACCGGATCGGGCCAGCCGCGGCCCAGCTCGACGAACCGGACCGGGCGCCAGGTCGGTTCGCTGCCCAGGACGTGCCGCATCGCGGTGTCGGAGGTGAAGGCGAGTACGCAGCGCCGCCCCGAGACGTCCGCGAGCATGACGTCGCCGTCGTCCGGCGTGGGCAGGACCAGGTCGGCGTGGGTCAACGCGGCCAGGAACGTGTCCTCGTCGCGGCGGCTCCGGGCGTCCGCGAGTACCCGCTCCAGGTCGTTGGTCGGTTCCCAGCCGGCGGCTGTCACGTCCACCTCCACTCTCTCCGCGGTGCCGCGTGAGGTGCGTCCGGGTGCCTGGGCACCACCGTCACGGCGTCTGACGGGGGCGTGCCCCGCTGCGATAATGTCAGGCCCAGACACTCCCTCACACTCCGGCGGAGCAATGGCGCGCACTCTTCAGGTCGCCCCGCAGCAGCGCGGCGCGTACCCCAGCATCGGCGAGGCGCTCGGTGATGCCCCGGACGACGCCGTCATTGAGGTCGCCGAGGGCACCTACCACGAGGCGCTGTACGTCATCGGGAAGAGTGTGGTCGTCCGGGCCGCCGGCAAGGGCGCGGTGACCATCGACTCGACCGGTCTGAGTCATCCGACGGTCGGCTGCCGCAACGCCAAGGTCAGCCTGGAGGACATCACGGTCCGCGCCGGCGACGCGGCGGCGGTGTCGGCGGACCAGGCCGAGCTGCGGATGGAACGCTGCGTCGTCAGCTCCGGCTACGGCGCCGGGATCAGCGTCCGCGGCGGCAGGTGCGAGCTGCGCAAGTGCACCGTCGAGGGGGCGCTGTACGGGGTCCTCGTCGAGGACGCCGACGGTTCCATCGACGACTGCACGATCAGCAACGTCGCCGAGGACGGCCTGATCGTGCGGATCGGGGCCGCGCCGGTGGTCCGCACCACGACGATCTCCGGCTGCGGCAACCGCGGGGTGTACGTCTACCAGTTCGGCAAGCCGACCATCGAGGCGTGCGACATCTCCAACGTCGTCGTCGGTGTCGCCGTCGTGCACGAGTCGACGCCGACCCTGCGGCGCTGCAAGATCCACGACACCCAGGGTGTCGGCATCTCGTTCGCCCGCAGCTGCCACGGCCTGGTCGAGGAATGCCAGCTGACCAACACCGCCACCCCCGCCATCGAGGTCGCCGAGGGCGCCGACCCGACCATCCGGGAGCGCGCCGAGACGACCGGGGAGCTGGCCTCCGCCGGATTCGACGAGGGCCGGGACAACGAGGCGGTCGAGGTCCTGCTCGCCGAGCTGGACGGGATGGTCGGCCTCGACGGCGTCAAGGCCGACGTCAAGGCCCTCATCGACGAGTTGCAGGTCAACGAGTGGCGGCGCAGCGCCGGCCTGTCGGTGAGTTCCGGCAGCAACAACCTGATCTTCACCGGGGCCCCCGGCACCGGCAAGACCACCGTGGCGCGCATCTACGGCCGGCTGCTCGCCGCGTTGGGTGTCCTGCCCAACGGCGGGTTCAAGGAGGTCGCCCGGCGCGACCTGGTCGGCCAGTACCTGGGGCACACCGCGGAGAAGACCGCCTCGGTGTTCGACGCGGCGCTCGGCGGCGTGCTGTTCGTCGACGAGGCGTACACGCTGTCCCGCTCGGTCGGCAGCGGCGGTGACTTCGGCCAGGAGTCCATCGACACCCTGGTCAAGCTGATGGAGGACCACCGGCACGAGATCGCGGTGATCGCCGCCGGGTACACCCGGGAGATGGCCGAGTTCCTCGACGCCAACCCGGGTCTGGCGTCCCGGTTCTCGAAGACCGTCGAGTTCGAGAACTACGCGCCGGCCGACCTCGTGCTGATCATGAACCGGATGGCCGCCGGCGACGACTACCAGCTGACCCCGGACACCGAGCCGGTACTGCTGGAGCGCTTCGACGTGATGCGCGGTGACGCCAACTTCGGTAACGCGCGCGAGGCCCGGAAGCTGTTCGAGGGCATGCGCAAGTCGCAGGCGCAGCGGCTGCGTCAGCTGGGTCGCCGGCCCACGCTCGACGACCTGCGCACGTTCACGGTGGAGGACGTGCGGGCCACCATCGCCTCGACCAGGTAACGGACGGTACGGATGACTTCACCGATCCCGGGTCGACGCCGGCTGCTCGTCGGCGCCGCCGGCCTTGCGGGCCTGGCCGCGACGGGCGGGCTGACCGGCTGCGGTGCGCTGGAGTCCGCCGGCCGGTCACCGGACCCGGCGCCGAGCGTCAAGGTCTCCGGCCGCCGGGTCCGCTGGAGCCGGACCTTCCCCCGGACGTACGACGACGACCCGTACCCGCGCGTCGTCACCGTCGCCGACGACACGGTCTACGCCGGCCAGAACGGCACGCTGCACGCGCTGTCCGCCACCACCGGCAAACTCCGCTGGACCAGCCGGTACGGCCCGATCGACAGCGTCGCCATGGACGGCCTGCGCGACTGCGCTCCGGTGGTCGCCGACGGCGTGGTGTACGTGATGCGCAACCGGGAGGACAAGCCCGGGGTGCTGTCCGCGCTCGATGCCCGTACCGGGAAGCTCCGATGGACCTTCGACGACACCGGCACCGGGATCTCGCCGCCGGCCGTGTCCGGTGACACCGTCTGTTTCACCACCCTGACCAGCGTGATCACTCTGGACGCCGGGACCGGCCGGAAGCGCTGGGCGGTGGGTGACTCGCGGGGCACGCCGTTGACGTACGGGTCCCCGGCCGTCGCAGGGGACATCGTGTGTGTGGCGGACCTGTCCAACGTGATCGTCGGGCTCGACGCGAAGACCGGGAAGAAGCGCTGGATCCAGAGCGACACCGCGGACTTCGCCGCCGGCGGTCAGGGTCACGCGCTGAGCGCCGTCGGTGACGTGGTGTACCTGAGTGGCTACTGCGCCCTCGACCTCGCGACCGGCAAGGTTCGCTGGACCTCCACGGCGGACGTGCCGGACGGGATGACCCCGGTGACCGTGGCGGACGGCGCGCTGTACGTCAGCGACGGCCACCAGTCGTCCGACGCCGCCCTGCTCACCTCCCTGGACGCCGGGACCGGGCACGCGCGGTGGACCTTCACGGTGCACGGTAGGAACGCCACCACCGAGGGGCCGCCGGCGGTCTCCGGTGACACGGTCTGCGTCGGGTCCCGCGCGAGCGGCGTGTTCGGGGTGGATGCGAAGACCGGCCGGCAGCGCTGGCACCTCGACACCGACGGCAACCGGACCGGCGGGCCGGTGATCTCCGGTGACACCGTGTACGTGTTCGTCCGCAGTCCCGACGACGTCGACTGGTTCGACCAGCTCTACGCGTTCCCGGTCTGATCCGGTCGACCGTGCCGGGCGCGGTCCGGGCGTCGTCGCGGTCGGGGTGGGCCGGTTCGGCCGCCGCGTCCGGCCGCTGTGCGTCGCCGCCGGCGCTCGATCAGCGGTCTCCGTGGAGGCCCGGTCAGCCGCCGCCGTGCGGCCTGGGCACCACGAAGAGCTGTTCGTCGTCGGCGTTGTCGGCCGGGTTCTCCGGTTCACGGGGCGTGTGCGGTGCCCTGGTCGCGCGCCATCGGCGCAGTCGCCCGCGCGGCAGGATGATCGCGCCCGCCACGAGCAGGATCAGCAGCACACCGAGCGCGCCGGCGAGCAGTACCGAGAGGCCCGAGGTCCAGTGCCACCACTGTGCCCGGGCCGTGGCGGCCGGGTTCGGCGACGGCTTGGCCATGCCCGGCAGCGCGGCGCCCGAGCCGCCGGTCATCCGCTCGGTGACCGCGCGGTACGGGTCGACGATCCCGTGCCCGTACGCCATGCCCCGCTGGCCGCCCGGGGTCGGGTCGGCGGTGCCGATCATCCGGGCCCTGATCTGCTCCGGGGTCAGGCTCGGGCGGGCCTCCCGGACCAGGGCGACGGTGCCCGCGACGAGTCCGGCGGCGAAGCTCGTCCCGGACCAGTTCTGGTAGCCGTACATGCGGGTCGCGGAGGTCAGCCCGTCGCCCGGCGCGGTGACGGTGACGTACTCGCCGACCTGGGAGGTCTCCGCGCGGACGAACGACTCGTCGACGGCGCCGACCCCGATCACCCCCTGGTACGCGGCGGGGTAGCTCGGCGGGTCCGTCTGGTACTTGGGGTTGTGCTGGTCACCGGCCGCCGCGACGACGACGATGCCGTGGTCGAGCGCGCGCTGCACCGCCGCGTGCAGGTGCTTGTCGTCGACCTGCAGCGACTGGGACACGTCGATCACCGTGGCGCCGTGCTCGCGCGCCCAGTCGACCGCGCCGGCGATGACCGCGGCGCTCGGCTGGTGCGGGCCGTTCGGGTCCTGCGCCGGGTCGGTGTCGCTGACCCGTACCGGCAGGATCTTCGCGTCCGGGGCGATGCCGTGGAAGCCCACGTCGTCGGAGTGCTGGGCGGCGATGAGGCTGGCCACCCCGGTGCCGTGCGAGATGCAGTCCACGTTGTCGTCGGCGCGGTCGCGCATCAGGTCCCAGCCGGGCAGTACGTGCCCGCCGGCGAGCTGCGGATGGTTGCCGTCCACGCCGCTGTCGACGACCGCGACCGTCTGGCCCTTACCGGTGGCGAACGGCCAGATCCGGTCGGGGTCGATCCAGTTCAGATGCCAGGGGATCTCCTTGATGATCTCGCCCGGCTTCGACGCGTTGTTGCCGCAGGCGCCGTCCTCGGCGGCGGCGGGACCGACCGGCCCGAGGGCGAGACCGGCTCCGAGCAGCACGGCGGTACTCAGCCCTGCCCACGCCCGCCTGCCGAACATCGGATGGCCTCCTCGTCGCGTCCGTCGCTCTGTGCGTCCGTCGCCACCGGCATGGTAGCCAGCGGGTCCGAACCGGGCCCGCACGCGGTGAACGGACTGGTAACGCTGGTGGCGTGACTTGCGCCGAACGTGGACAATCGCGGTGGATGACGGAGGGAGGAATGATGGCGGACAACGACGTCGAGCCGGACGGTCTGTCGGTTCGTGACCTGGACGGCCTGCGCGCGTACGCGGAGGAGGTCAAGGGCACGCTGGCCAAGCTGCAGGGCGGCCTGGACGACATGCGGGGCGAGCTGAACGCCGTCACCGCCACCGTCAAGTCTCCCGACGGTTTCGTCACCGTCACCGTGGGTCCACGCGGTCAGGTGCGCAAGCTGGAGCTCGACGCCCGCATCTACCGCAAGCCCGACTCCGGCAAGCTGGCCGCCACCATCACCGAGACCATCCAGAAGGCCGCCGTGGCGGCGGGTCAGAAGGTCGACGAGATCACCGAACGCTATGCGCCCGGTCTCGACATCGGCTCGCACACGCGAGGCGACTACAAGTCACGCGCGCACCGATTCGACTTCATCGCGGACCAGATTCCAGGAGGTGCGGACCGATGAGTGCCAAGCAGACGAACATGCCCGATCCGGATGGTGCGACGAAGGCACTGGCCTCCCTGTCGGTGCAGGCCGACACCCTCGAGGGCAAGGTCGCCGGCATCATCAAGGACATCACCGGCATGGAGGGCGGCAAGCCCTGGGGCACCGCGGAGTACGGCCGGAAGTTCGAGGAGCAGTACCAGAGCAGCGGCGGCGGCGCGCAGCACGTCAAGGAGAACGCGCACAAGATGACCGACTTCACCAAGGACGGCGCCCGGACGGCGTTCAACGTGGTGACCGGCACCGTCGACCTCGACGACAACCTCACCGGCCTGTTCAAGGCCGGCCCCGAGGTCTAGCCATCCGGTGACCGCGGGCGGCGGCCGCGTGCCGCCCGCCGGTCCTGCCCCAGGTGAGGATCCCTGCTGCGATGAGACCGGTACGACGCCTCGCTGACGGCCCGCTGTGCCCCCGGCACGCGGGCCGTGCTGGCGTGGTCGGGACCGGTTCACCCGTGGGCCATCCGTTGTCGGGCGCGTGCCATGGCTAACAAGGTCCTCGACGAAGCCTGGAAGTGGATGTGGATCCTGCTCACCGGGCAGGAGTATCCGGACGGTGACGCGGACGGCTGGCGGGAGTTCGGCCAGCGGTGGAAGGACCTCGGCGACACCATCCAGTCCGGCTTCGAGGACATGGGCCCCACGGTCCTGGACGTGGGCATGGGTTGGGGCGGCGACTCCGGTGTCGCGTTCCAGAACCGCTGGGGCCAGTTCGTCTCCGACGAGAAGGCCGGACCGACCGCGTACATCAAGGCCGCGTACGAGCAGTTCAACGCCAGCCAGGCCGGTGCGCTGGAGCTGGAGTTCTCCCAGCTGATGCTCGACATGATCGTGGCGATCACGATCATCGAGTTCCTCATCGGGGTGGCACTGGCCGAGTTCGGCGGTGAGGCGCTGTCGGCGGAGGCGGTCGCGGTCGGCCGTCCCCTCGTGTCCCGCATCCTGACCAGACTCGCGGAGAAGTTGGGCGAGGGCATCCTCAAGCGCGCGGTCGAGGCCGCCGCCAAGTTCGCCGCGACCTTCGCGGGCCGGATGCTCGGCGCGGCGGCGCTGGGCGGATTCAACATGGCCGCCGCCAACCTGCTGGCCCAGGGCATCCAGGTCGCCGACGGCACCCGCCCCGGCATCGACTGGGGCCAGGTCGGCAGCAGCGCGGCCTGGGGCGGTCTCGGCGGTCTCGCCGGCGGCCTGGCCGGCGCGGGCTTGAACCGGGCGATCTTCGGCAAGGCCGGCGCGCGCGAACTCGGCGGGTTGATGGGCCGGCTGCCGAAGGGACTCACCGAGGGCCTGCCCGGCAAGATCACCACGGGCACCGCGAAGCTGGGCATCGGCGGTCTGACCAACATCCCGACCATCGCGGCGATGAACCCGAAGCAGTTCTGGAACGACCTCAAGGAGCACCCGTTCCAGACCCTGGCCAACGACTTCGTCGGCGGTGTCGGCCTGACGGTCGGACACGGCGCGCTGCACGGGCTGAAGGGCCAGATCACCGGAGAGGGCCGGGCCCCGGCCGCGGTCGCGGCGCCGGAGGGCGTCGAGGCGCCGCGGGTCGAGGG
>JBAUUM010000686.1:0-7062 GCA_049582705.1 Actinocatenispora sp. | reverse complement strand
GAGGGCTCTGCCCTCCTCTCGCGCTCTCCACCCGGTCGGGGAGGGCCCCCGACTCCCCCCAGAATTTCGGGACTGCGGTGGCTGGTGCAGCGCGGGGGCAGGGGGTCAGCGGGGGGTGAATCTCGTGATCCAGTCCGCGTTGATGTGGTCGGCCTGGCGACGGTGCCGGACCAGCAGTTGGCGGTCCGGCGGAATCTTCAGACCGAGATGGTCGAGCACCCCGTGGGCGGTACGGAGGGGATCCGCGGCCAGCTCCTCGTACGTCACCTCGCACGGCACGATGCTGTGGGAGGCGAACCAGGTTGTCCAGTCCGCCTCGGCGTTCTCGATCGTGGCGACGAGCCGACCGATCAGCTCTTCGTCGTAGTGCGGATCCTGCGCTCCGGGCTCGACGACCTCACCCGGATGCCAGAAGTGGGTCTGCAGTGACCGCGCCCAGGACACCGCCTGGGCCACGACGTCGCATCGCCGCAGATGAACGAGTTTGAGTCGACCGAACTGGGCGCTCAACAGGTCCACATCCGTCATTGCCGGCGCCGCGGCGGCGGCGGCGAGGCCACCGATCAGCTCCGGCAGCGTCTCCGCCATGACCCGTCCGCCGAAGACTCCGTTCGGGGTCCTGCCGGCGGTCAGCGCCGCTCGCACGAACGGTACGTCGATCCGTCCGTTGCGCGGTCGGGCTATCCGCCAGTCGTCGGCGTACTCATCCAGACTCTTGCGATTGAAGTAGGAGGCCGGGTGGCCGGCAACCCCGGACGAGTCCAGCAGACCGCACAGCAAGGTACTTCCCGAGCGGGGCGTCGCGCAGATCAGGTACGAGTCGAAATCCGGGAGTGTCACGGTGGAAGACGGTAACCAGGCCTCGACCCGGGACCAATCGAATTCCCGCCCGTCGGCCGGCGGATGAAGCCGAGGCCGATCAGGATCGACTTGGCCTGGACGGTCCTGAGGGCGCACCGCTCGTCACGGCGGCCGGACACAGGCCGGGCGGCCCTGAGGGCGCACCGCCCGTCACGGCGGCCGAACACGGGCCGGGCGGTTGCGGTGCGAGCAGAGGAACGGGTCCGGCGCAGCGACCCGTCACCGTATGCGGATGCCGAGGGTGCCGGTGGAGCCGCGGCGCAGGCGGCTGCCGAGCATCGTCAGTCGGCCCACGATGCCGTAGCGACGGGCGATCAGGCGGCGGACGGTGGCGGAGCCGGGCCCGTCGAGGATCTCGCCGTGCGCCTCGATCTCCGGACCGGTCGGCTCGCCCTTGAACGTGCACGGGGCCAGCAGTACCCGGCCGTCGTTGCGCAGCCGCTTCACCTTGCCGGCGTCGCGGGTCGACCAGATCACCACGGTGTCGCCGTCGATCGCGTGCCAGACGGGGGTCGGCACCGCGACGCCGCTGCGCCGGAAGGTGGTCACCCGCACGTACTTGGCGGCGGCGAAAAGGCGTAGCGCATCGGCGTCCATGAGGCAGACGATAGCGGCATCATGGACGACATCAGGGCGAGCAAGAAACTCGCGCAGGTGCTGCGGCACGCGCCGGACAGCGTGGGCGTCACCCTGGACGAGGCCGGCTGGGTGCCGGTGGACGAGCTGTTGGCCGCGCTGTCCGCGCACGGCTGGGTGATCAGCGCGGAGCAGCTGCAGCGGGTGGTGGCCTCCAGCGACAAGCAGCGCTACGCGCTGCGGGACGGCAGGATCCGGGCCAACCAGGGCCACTCCGTGCCGGTACGGCTCGGCCTGGAACCGGTGCCGCCGCCGGCCGAACTGTTCCACGGGACGGTCGCGGGCGTCCTGGCGGACATCCGGGCGCAGGGTCTGCTGCCCCGCTCCCGGCACCACGTGCACCTGTCCTCCGACCGGGAGACGGCCACGAAGGTCGGTGCCCGCCGCGGGCGCCCGGTGATCCTCACGGTGGCCGCCGGTCGGATGGCCGACGACGGGCACCGGTTCTACCGCAGCGACAACGGCGTCTGGCTCGCCGATCACGTGCCCTCGCGGTACCTGGACTTCCCGGCCTGACCCGCGCACGGCGACGTCCCGGTCCGACCCGCGCACGGCGACGTCCCGGCCCGACCCGAACGAAGCGACTTCCCCCGGCTCACCACGAGCCGAAGTGGAGGACCTCCTCGGCCGGCCGGTGCCCACGCCGCAGCGACGGGGACATCGGGTCGGACTCCCGGTAGCCGATCGTGAGCGCGCCGATCGGCGTGTACGCGTCCGGCACGCCGAACTCCTGCCGGAACGAGTCGAACCGGTCCGGCTGGATGCCGAAGAAGCAGGAGCCGAGTCCCTCGTCGACGACGGTGAGCAGCATGGTCAGCGACGCGAACCCGGTGTCGATGTGCCAGTACGGCACCGGCCACCGGGCCTCGTCCCGGTCGGTCCAGCCCTTGTCCGCCTCGGCGTACCGGTCCAGGTACGCGTCCCGGTGCGACAGCGACACCACGATGAGCGGGGCGCGCCGCATCCGGGGCAGCCAGCCGGTGGGGCTCTCCGGCGAGGTGGCGGCCCAGAACCGGTCCCGGTCGGAGGCGGACTCCAGTACCAGGAAGGCCCAGCCCTGGGTGAATCCGGCGCTGGGCGCGCGCAGGGCGTTGGCCAGGATGCGGTCTCTCACCTCGGCAGGTACGGGACGGTCCGGGTCGTAGTTGCGTACCATCCGGCGCCGCCGGACGACTTCGGAGAACTCCATACCGACCGATCCTGCTCGGCCGGCGACCGACTGCCAAGGTCATCGGCTGGTGGCCTTGATCAACGGCCCGGCGGAAAGCAGGATGTTCTCCTGCTGCAATGGACCAATTTTTCGGTAAACTGGGGCCGTCCGTATCTGGGTCACTACGTAGCGCAGCGACAGTCTTCGTATAGCGGTCGTACGCTACCTTTTGGCAGGTCACCACCGACTCAGAGAAGGTGGGGATCGCGTGCTCCGGCTGAACCTGTACGGCAGTCTCGCGGTGCTGGCGACGGTCAGCCTCATCGGCGTCGCGTTTCCTGCCATCGACCGTGCCCTTCCGGCCGGAAAGTCCATGTCCGCCGGTGAGCGGATCCCGGTCGGCCTCACCGTGAGCGTGGCCGCGCCCCCGCACACGGTCCTGGACGTGACCAAGACCTCACCCTCGCTCAACCGGGTCGTCATGGCCGTGCACAGCGTGCGCATCGTGGTCGAGGCGACCCGCTACGAGGGCACGCTGGCCGGGCTCAGCGCCCGGCTCCGGCGCAAGATCCAGAGCAATCCCGGGTACCAGGCCTCCCAGCGCGAGCACCGGACCAGCACCCGGACGCACGTGCCCGGCCTGCAGGGCAGCTACTCCACGCCGGGCCGGGTCGGCATGTACGCGGTGTTCGAGCACGACGACGTCGGGGTCGAGATCAGTCTCGCCGGCACCGAGACCGACCTGCGGCGCGGCAACGACGCCCTGGTGACCATGGTGCGCAGCATCCGGTTCGAGGCGACATGAGCCACGACGCGCCGCCCGGGGAGGGCATCGAGGACACCGGCGGCGCACTGCGCGGCGCCGGGAACGCGAACTGGTCGGTCCCCGGCGGCAACGGCCGGCACCGGGCCTCCACCGCGGCGCATCCACCGGTACAGCCACCGCCCGCCGTCACCCACCGGTTCCTCACGCTGCGACTGCCCGCCTTCTGGATGGTGTTGCTGCTGGGCGTGATCGGGGCCGGCCGGATCAGCCAGATCTTCGCGGACGCGGTCACCCTGTACCCGAAGGCCTCGCTGACGGCGTTCGTCCTGTTCACCGCGTACGCGATCCCGTTCGTCCTGGTGGTACGCGAGGTCGACTACCTGGAACGGGAACCCGTGCCGCTGCTGGCCACCGCGCTCGGCTGGGGCGGCCTGGTCGCCACGTCGATGGCGAACCTCGGCAACACGGCGGTGCAGGACATCCTGGCGAAGCTGGTGTCGCCGAGCTTCTCCGACCGGTGGGCGCCGGCTATCGCCGGACCTACGAACGAGGAGACGCTCAAGGCGCTCGGCGTGGTCGCGATCGTGCTGCTGGCCCGCCGGCACGTCAACAGCGTGGTCGACGGATTCGTGTACGGCGCCCTGGTCGGGCTCGGTTTCCAGGTCGTCGAGGACTTCGTGTACTCGATCAACGCCGTGGTACTGGCCGGCGACGGCGACCAGATCACGCCCGTGGTGGCGATGTTCCTGGTCCGTGGCTTCCTCGGTGGGCTGTGGAGCCACACCCTGTTCACCGCCCTGGTCGGCGCCGGGATCGGCTACGCGGTGGTGCGTACCGACCGGTCTCTGCGGGCCCGGACCAGCGTCGCCGTACTGGCCTTCCTCGGCGCTTGGACCCTGCACTTCATCTGGAACTCGCCGCTGCTCGCGGACGGGTTCGGGATGGGCGTCGGCGGGCTGATCGGCGCCCTGCTGCTGAAGGGCATCCCCGGGTTCGTCGCGGTACTGCTGATGCTGAAGGTGGCACGGCAGCACGAGGCGGGGTACTACCTGGGCCGGTTGAACGGCATCGAGCCGATCCTGGTCGCGCCGGAGGAGATGGAGGCGTTGGTGACCGCGCGGGGCCGTACCGCCGCCCGCAAGCGTGCCGCCGCGTACGCCGGGCTGCGCGCGGACCGGGCGGTACGGCGGCTGCAGCACGCCCAGTCGCGGCTCGCCGTGGAGATCAGCCGCAGCGGATACGTCTCGTACCGGGAGGCCGCCGCCAACCGGAACCCGCGCTCGGGCGCGCTGGAGAAGTGCGTCGCGGAGATCCTGGCCGCCCGGGAACGGCTGATGGCCCTGGGCGTCCCGGTCGCCGGCCGGTACGGCCGGGAGCAGCGGACCCCACTGGGCGGCTGGTCCTGCGTGCTGGCGGTGCTCGGGCTCGTGGTGCCGGGCCTGTCGGTACTGGCACTCGGGCTGGCCGGGCTGGGCACCCTGCTGGCGCGCCGGCAGCGCATCGCGCCGGACAACCGGCTCGGGATCGGCACCTCGATCGCCGTACTGGCCACCGCCCTGTGGGTCGTGGTCTATCTGCTGCACGGCTTCAACGGCGGCTGACCGATCCCCGTGGACCGGCGCACGGTCCTCCGCGCCCTCCCCGCTTACTGTGCAGCGACACGCCGTGCCGGTCGGCGTGTCACGGCACAGTGGGGATGAACCCCCCGTTCCGTGCAGCGACACGCCGTGCCGGTCGGTGTGTCACTGCACAGTGGGGATGTGCCCCCCGTTCCGTGCAGCGACATGCCGTGCCAGTCGGTGTGTCACTGCACAGTTGGGGGCCGGCGGGGGTGGGCACGGCCCGTCCTGGACTGTCCACTGCGGACGATCCATGTCGGACAGCGCCGGGTCCGGTACGGCGGGGAGGTTCGCGGTGTGGCTTCGCGGGCGACGCAACACGCCACCGACCGATCCCCTACGACTGCGGTACGTAGGATGACGCTTTCATGCCGTGATGAGCGGGACAAGCCTCGGTCATCCGATCGTGACGCGCGCGACGAAACTGGCGTAACGCCGGCCTTGAGGCACACCGTGTGATCGTGCGAGGGTATTCTGCGCTGGGACCGATTCCCTCGTTTCCTTCCACCCTTCCGCCGGTCCGGAGTCAGCACACCCGGACCGCGCCGCGCACCCCGCCTGCGCTCGCTCCGCACGCGCGACGGGGCGTGCCACTCTGCAGGAGGTTCTTCGAGTGCTCTCGTTCGTACGGAAGCGACGCCGCGCCGGCCTCGGGCTGGTTCTCGGTGCCGCCGTCGCCGCGGCCAGCGTCGCCACCTTCACCGCCCCGGCGCAGGCCGACCCGGCCAACCCCGGCACGGTGCACGGCACGTTCACCTCGGATGTCGTCGACGGCTACAACGTCAAGCTGGCCAACAACGACGGCCAGGTGAGCACCGCACTGTTCAAGCTGTCCGTCCAGGGCGGCGGTGACCTGGCCGCGTACTGCATCGACCTGCACACCGGCACCCGGATCGGCAACCAGTACGACGAGTCCGACTGGTCGACGACGAACGTCGGCGACGGTCTGGCCAAGGTCAACTGGATCCTGCACAACTCGTACCCGTCGGTGCAGAACCCGGCCGAGATCGGCAAGGGTGTCCAGGGCGCCGACAAGCACGCGATGCCCAGCGCCGCACTGACCACCCGCGAGGCGGTCACCGCGACGCAGGCGGCGATCTGGCACTACTCCGACGGCGCGACGCTGAAGGAGTCGAACCACGGCGACGACCAGGCCCGCTGGGACCGCATCTACGGCCTGTACGACATGCTCACCGACGACGCCATCAACGTCGGCGAGGAGAGCGAGCCGGCGCCGACCATCGCACTGGGCGACGGCCACAACGTGACCGGCAGCGCCGACAAGCCGATCGGCCCGATCGCGGTGCACACCTCCGCCGACAGCGTGCAGCTGAGCCTGAACGGCGCGCCGGAGGGTGCCAAGATCCTGGTCAAGCACAACGGCCAGACCGCCGAGGGCACCACCGCCGTCAACGGTGACGAGCTGTTCGTCAAGGTGCCGGACGGCGCCGAGACGGGCTCGACGTCGATCACCGCGACAGTCAGCGGCCAGGTCGCCACCGGCCGGGTCTTCGTCGGCAACCCCGCCGACTCCATCCAGAAGCTGATCCTGGCCGGTTCCGGCTCGGTGTCGGCCAGCTCGTCGGCGCAGGTCACCTGGGCCGCACGGCAGCTGCCGGTGCTCACCGCGACCAGCGAGAACATCTGCGTGCCGGCCGGCAAGTCCGGTGACAGCGGCGTGCAGGTCACCGTTGCCAACACCGGCAAGGCCAGCGGCGACGTGACCGTCACCAACGGCGACTTCACCAAGACCGTCACCGTGGAGGCCGGCGCCTCCCAGACGGTCGACGTGCCGGTGGCGAACGGCAAGGACTACGCCATCAAGGTCGCGTCCGGTGACTACAACCAGGAGTTCACCGGCACGCTGAGCTGTGGCGTGGCCAGCCCGAGCGCCTCCCCGTCGCCGAGCTCCGAGGCCACCGGTGGTCTGCCGGTGACCGGTACCAGCCTGCCGATCATCGTCGGCTCCGGCATCGTCCTGCTGGTGGCCGGTGGCGCGCTGCTGTTCGTGCTGCGTCGCCGTCGCAACC
>JBAUUM010000685.1:0-3190 GCA_049582705.1 Actinocatenispora sp. | reverse complement strand
AGCCGGGCCTCCAGGTCCACGGCGGGCGCCCCGGTCCAGGCCACGTCGGCGAGCGCGCAGGCCCGCGGGTAGAGCATGTAGTCCAGGTGCCGGGCCGTCGGGATGTACTCCGACCAGCCCTGGAACTGCACCCCGACGACGTGCCCGCGCTCCGCCTCGGACCAGTCCGCGGGCACCGGGTCGAAGCCGGCCATGTCGGCCAGGGTGGCCGGGCCGCCGATGGCGAGCGGCTCGGTCTCCCCCTCCGACTGGTCGTAGTCGAAGTACGTCGGGTACACGGGGCAGCGCACCACGTCGTACCCGGCCGCCGCGGCGCGCTGGCCGACGTCGTTGCCGCGCCAGGCGGTGACGACGGTGTCGTCCAGGACCCCGCCGGTCACGAAACCCTCGTCCCAGACCACCATGCGCCGGCCCCGCTCGGCGAGGGCGGCGCCGATGGCGCGCAGGAAGTGGCCGTGCATGCCGACCGGGTCGTCGATACCGACCTCACGCATGTACGCGGAGACCTCCGGGTCGGTGACCCAGTCGCGCAGCACGCACTCGTCGCCGCCGAGGTGCATGTACGGCACGGGCAGCGCCTCGGCCAGTTCGTCGATGACGTCCACCACGAACTGGACGGTGGCCGGCACCGGCCGGACCACACCGGCGGAGATGCCCCAGCCGACGTGCACCGTGTGCGTGCCGACACCCAGGTCCGGGTACGCGGCGAGCAGCGCCGAGGCGTGCCCGGGCAGGTCGATCTCGGGCACGATGGTGACGCCCCGCTCGGCGGCGTACACGCCGATCTCGGCGAGGTCGTCGAGGGTGTAGAAGCCGCCGTGCGGGACGCCGTCGTGGCTGCCGTCGCGGTCCCGGCCGACCTGGGTGCCGGGGCGGTGGCTGGCGACGCGGTTGAGTTCCGGGTAGCGGCGGGACTCGATCCGCCAGCCCTGGTCGTCGGTGAGGTGCAGCTGCATCCGGTTGAGCCCGTGCATGGCGAACAGGTCCAGCTGGCGCAGCACCACGTGCTTGGGCTGGAAGTGCCGGGCCACGTCGAGCATGCCGCCCCGCCACGACAGGGCCGGCGCGTCGGTGACCTCGCCGCAGTCGAGCCGCCAGCTCGTGCCGGCCGGCGCGACGGTACGCCACGCGTGGTCGGGCAGCAGCTGCCGCAGGACGCGGGTCGCGTGCCGGGCGCCGTCCACGGTGCGGGCCTCGATACGTACGCCGGTGTCCTCGACGGTCAGCCGGTAGCCCTCGGGTTGGGTGATGCCCTCGTCGAGGCGCACGGACAGTTCGGGTCCGGTGCCGTCCGCGGGCAGCGGCAGCCGGAGCGGCGCGAGCAGGATCCGTACCGCCTCGGCGGCGGCCTCGGCTCCGGGCCCGACGGTGAGTCTGGTGCCGGCGGTCAGCTCGACGCTGCCGGGCAGCCGGTGGGCTTCGCGTGGGCGGGGTATCAGCGTCTGGTACCGGTCGGTCATCGCGCGTCTCCTCCTGTTGGGGTGGCTGCGGGTGTCAGGGGCGCCGCCGACGCCGCGGTGGTGCGCCGCAGCGCGGTACCGAGCACGGCGATCACCACGGCGAGTGCCGCGCCGGTGCACAGCGCGGCGGGCAGGCCGATCTGGTCGGCCAGGAACCCGATGAGGGGCGGGCCGCCGAGCTGGCCGGCGTACCCGACGGTGGACGCGGTCGCCACGCCGCGCGGGCCGCCGAGCGCGCCGGCCCGGGCGATGGCGATCGGGAAGGCGTTGGCGATGCCGAGACCGAACAGCACGTACCCGACGAACACGAGGGGCACGGCGCCTGCCAGCGCGCCGACCACCATGCCGGCGGCGGCGAGTACGGCACCACCGACGAGCACCACGGTGCGGCCGAGGGCGGTGACCACGACGTCCCCGACGAGCCGGCCCAGCGCGACGGCCACCGAGTACACGGCGAAGCCGTACGCGGCGGTGCCGGGACCGGTGTGCAGGTCCTTGGTCAGGTGCAGCGCGGCCCAGTCGGTCATCGAGCCCTCGCCGTACGCGCAGCACAGCGCGACCACGCCGAGGGCGATGACGGCGGTCGGTACGGCCCGGGGGCCCGGCGCGACGGTGTCGCCGGACGGGGCGGTGGCCGGCGCGTCGACGGGTCCGCGCCACACGGCGGGTCCGACGATCGCGGTGACGACGAGTCCGCCGACCGCGACGAGACCCAGGTGCGGGGCGGGCACCAGGTGCTCGGCGGCGACGCCGCCGATGAGGGCGCCGAGCAGGCAGCCCACGCTCCACAGGCCGTGCAGGGTGGACATGATGGTGCGGCCGGTGGCGGTCTCCACGTCCACGGCGGTGCTGTTGAGGCCGACGTTGTTGACCCCGTAGCCGACGCCGAACAGCAGCAGCCCGAGGGCGAGCCCGAGCACCGAACCGGACAGGGCGGGCAGCGTGACGACGAGGCAGAGCAGGACCGACCCGACGACGGTGACCCGGTGGCTGCCGAAGCGGTGGCAGAGCCGGCCGGCGATCGGCATGACGGCCAGCGCCCCGAGGGTGGAGCAGAGCAACGCGACGCCCAGCGCGGTGGCGCTCGCACCGACCTGCGTCTTGACCTGTGGTACCCGGACCGCCCAGCTGGCGATGACCACGCCGTCCAGGGCGAAGAGCACGGCAAGCGGCACCAACCGGCGGATACCCTGCCACATGTCTGCTCCTCGGGGGGCGGGACTTGCTATGGTCCGAAATTAACAGGCAGGGTTCCTGATGAAAAGGTTTCCGGAGGGAGGAATGAGCGTGACCACGCCCTCGGACAGCGCGGCGGCCCCCTCCGGGCGACCCGATCTCCCGGGACCGGCCGACGACGCGCCGCGCGCGGCGACCCCCCGCACCGCCCGCCTCATCAACGACCGGGCCGCCTTCGACCTGCTGCTGACCCGCGGCCCGCTCACCCGTACCGAGCTGCGTGCGCTCACCGGCCTGTCCCGCCCCACGGTCGCCGACCTGATCGAACGGCTCCGCGGCGCCGGGCTGGTCGCCGCCGCCGGGGAGGCCGGCGCGCAGCGGCGCGGTCCGAACGCGACCCTGTACGGCGTGGTCGCCGACCGCGCGCTCGTCGCCGGCGTCGAGGTGCGCCCCGCCAGTGTCGTCGCCGTCCTCGCCGACATCACCGGGCACACCGTCGGCCGCGCCGAGCGGCCGCTGGACCCGGTCGCCGCGCCGGACGCCCAGGTACTCGC
>JBAUUM010000684.1:0-3024 GCA_049582705.1 Actinocatenispora sp. | reverse complement strand
GGACGGGGCGCCCGCCCGGGACGGCGCCGGCCACCGCCGCCGTGGCGACGCCCACGGCGACGAACAGCACCGAGAGGTTCTGGTAGGTCAGCCCGTAGAACGGCATCTGGACCAGTCCGGCCACCGGCACGCCGGACAGCCACAGACCGGCCGGGGTGCTCGACCGCGCGGTGGACCGGATCACCACCAGGTACCAGGCGAGGAGCACCAGCAGGGCCGGAATCCCGTGGCTGAACAGCACCAGCCACAGCTGTCCCTGGGTGCCCACCGGCGCGGGCGCGGTGGTGGTGTCCACCGTGGCCGGCCCGCCGTAGCCGAGCAGCGGCGCGTCCACGATACGGCGCAGCGCCTCCTCGTACAGGCTCATCCGGTCGGTGGTGCTCGGACTCACCGCGGTGCGCTGGGCGATCAGCGTACTCAGCGGGATGACCTGACTCAGCGCGATGCCGAGTACGGCCAGGACCGCCATGCCGACCAGCAGCCGCGGCTGACGGTGGCGCAGCGCACGGACCGCGACGAACACCATGGCCACGCCGAGGCTCAGGAACATGCCCCGGTTGAGGGTCAGGAACGCCGGCGGCAGCGACAGGGGCAACGAGATCAGCAGCACCATCCACAGTGGATTGCGATGACCGCGCGGCGCGGACACCAGGTAGGCCAGTACGCACGGCACCAGCAGCGCGAAGCAGCTGCCCCAGTTGTTGGTGTACGGGAACGGCGCCGCCGGCCGGCCCGTCGCGGCACCGTTGATCCGGAACTCGGTGCCGTAGGCGTGCACCAGGTCGTGCACGAACGGCGTCGTGGCCAGGCCGTGCGGCAGGATCCGCTCCAGCGGTGTGACCAGCGACAGATCCGGTGCGAGCACACCGACCCAGCCCAGCGCCACCATGGCCAGCCAGAACAGCATCAGCGGAGTGAGGACCCGTCGCCAGTCCGCCCGTTCCCGTACCGCCGTGTACGCGTACACGCAGACCACCAGCGCGGTGAGGTAGAACGCCAGCCGCAGCGCCGAACTGGCCAGCTGGTCGACCTGGCTCAACCGCACCGCGCTGAGCACGACGAGCCCGAGGAAGACCAGCCAGCACGCGGCCCCCGGTGGCAGCCGTACGGAGCCGCGGACCGCGAGCAGGCCGAGCAGCAGCAGACCGAACAGCGGCCAGGCCGCGTAGAACACGCCGGCCAGCCACCACAGCGGCACCAGGCCGAACATCACGTACAGCGGCCACAACGGCAGCATCGTCGACGGCCGCGGGGCGCGGCGCTCAGACACCACGACCCCGAGACTGGGCGAGACGCAGGACCCGGTCACCGGACAGCAACCCCAGCAGTACCGGCACCGTGGCCGCGACGCGCTTCTCCCGCCGGTTGAGCCGCAGGACGGTACGCAGCTCGGACACCGCCTCGCGGCGCCGGCCACCGGCGGCCAGCGCGAACGCGATCTGTCCGTGGATGCGGGCCCGGCCCCGCGGGCTGCGCCCGAACTCCGGGTGCCGCTCGAGCAGGTAGCGCAGCGCGTCGACGATCACGGCCCACCGACCGAAGAAGAACGAGCCGCCGTGCCACTCGACCACCACGAGCGGCTCGTCGACCACCGCGATCGGCCCGCGGGCGGCAATGCGCAGCAGCCACTCGTAGTCCTCGGCGTACCCGCCGGGGATCTGCTCGTCGACCGGACCGACCGTGCGCACCACGTCCCGGTGGACCAGCAGGCTGCTCGGGTGCGCCTCCATGATCCGGTCGGCCAGCAGGTCGTCGAGGGTCACCGGGGTGGCACGACCAGGCCGGTCCCGCCGGATGCCGGGACCCTCCAGGCGGATGCCGCAGGTGACCGCCGAGAACCGGGAATCGCCGTCCAGCGCGTCGATCTGGCGGCGCAGCTTGTCCGGATGCCAGCGGTCGTCGTCGTCGCAGAAACCCAGCATGGTCCCGCTGGACGCGTCACAGCCGCTGTTGCGTCCGCCCGGCAGGCCCGGCGTGCGCCGGTTGGCGACGTGCACCAGCTGCCGGCCGGGTGGCACCGGCACGTCGAGCACCCGTACCGGGACCCCGTCGTAGACCACCACGCACTGCACGGGCGCCGGATAGTCCTGTTCGAGTACCGAGGTCACCGCGCGTTCCAGCAGGCCGGGACGGTCCCGGGTGGCGACCACGACACTCACCGGCGGGTACCTGGTGGCGGGCCGGGCCGCGCCGGCGGGACTCTCGTCAGTCACGGTGCCCGCCGATCAGTACCACGCCCGCGGGTTCGTGACCGGCGGCCCGCAGCCGCTCGGCGGCGCGGCGCAGTTCGCTGATCCTGGTCCGGTCCCGCGCCACGACCAGCACCGCGAGGCCGTCCTTCAGCGCCCCCGGGCCACGCGGATCGAACTCGGTGGGCGGCGCGTCCAGCAGTACCAGACGTGCGGGATCCGCCGCGTCCGCCGGACCGACGGCCACGCTGCCCTCCCCCACGGCGATCACCGGGATCGGGTCGCGGGTCAGGGTGTCGTCGCCGCGCGAGCCGTTGTTGGCGATGACGATCCGGCGTGGGGTCGGTTCCGCCACGGTGACCGCGGCCCGGACCCGATCCTCGGTTCCGGTGCCGGCCAGCGAGACCACCGGCAGCTGCGCGGTGTCGGTGAGGTCCGCGAGGTCGTCGGCGATGGTCGGAAGGCGCACGGTGTCCAGCGGCGTCGCGTGTGTGGTCGTCAGGTAGGCGCTGCCCCAGCGGGCCGCCACGGTCGCCAGCACCCGCGAGCGGAGCTGGTCACCGGCGCCGAGCACGTCGCCGAGATAGACCTGCTCACCGTGCTGGGCCAGGGCCACCGCCAGGTCGGCGGACAGGTCCGCGCGTCCCTCGTCGGCACGGGCGGACAGCACCATCACCGGTCGCCGCCGGTCATCGCCCGTCTTCGGACCGCCGGTCACCGGGCCGGCGAGGTCCACGACGGCCAGGGCCAGGTAGGCGACGTCGACGCGGTGCGCCCGGCTGGACAGGCCGTGGCCCCGTCGTACCACACCGAGCAGCGGCGCGTCGGCGGCCAC
>JBAUUM010000683.1:0-12930 GCA_049582705.1 Actinocatenispora sp. | reverse complement strand
GCCCTGTCCGGTCTGGTCCGCCGTCGAGGGAGGAGCGCCGTGCCGCCGTCCGACCGCCCCACGCGCGCCGACGGCGGGCGTACCGCCCGCGGGCTCACCATGCAGGACGTGGCCCGGGCGGCCGGGGTGAGCGTCAGTACCGTCTCGCGGGTGGTCAACGGGGACCGGTACGTCGGCGGGGCGACCCGGGCCCGGGTCGAGGCGGCCGTCGCCGACCTCGGTTTCCACCCCAACCGGATGGCGCAGAAGCTGCGCCCCGGACGCCCCACCGACACCATCGCGCTGGTCATCGAGGACGTGTCGAACCCGTTCTACGCGGCCATCGCCGAGGGGGTCGACTCGGTCGCGCAGCAGCACCGGCACCTGCTGATCCTGGGTACCACCCGGCGCAGCGTCGACCAGGAGCGGGAGGTGCTGGCGGAGCTGCTGCGCCGACGGGTCGACGGCCTGCTCGTGGTGCCCTCCGGCCCGGACCACCTGGAGACCTACGACCGGCTCGGCCGGTGGGCCCCGATGGTGTTCATCGACCGCCGACCGCGCGGCCTGGCCGGTGACGCGGTCGTGCTGGACAACCGCGGGGCGACCCGGCGGGTCGTCACGAGCCTGGTCGGGGCCGGCCACCACCGGATCGCCTACCTCGGCGGCGCGCCGTCGGTGTTCACCGGCCAGCGCCGGCTCGCCGGGTACCGCAGCGCCCTGGCGGACGCCGGCATCCCCGTCGACGCCGGTCTCGTCCGGCTCGACAACCACGACACCGCGGCGGCACGCAGCGCCGGCCTCGACCTGCTCGCCGCCGCCCGGCCGCCGACCGCGGTGTTCGCGGACAACAACCGGATGACCGTCGGGTTGCTGCGGGCGGTCCACGAGTCCGGACGGGACGTCGCGGTCGCCGGGTACGACGACGTCGAGCTCGCCGACCTGCTGCGGGTGCCGCTCACCGTGGTCAGCTACGACGCCACGGAGCTGGGTCGCCGGGCGGCCGGGCTGCTGTTCGACCGGATCGACGGGTACCAGGGCCCGCCCCGGCGGGTCACGGTGCCGACCTCGATCACCCACCATCCCACCGGCGGCCCGCCTCCGGCACGCCAGCCCGACCCCGGTGCCCGGCGCCCGGCCCGAAGTCCGGGTTGAGGCGACGAATCATGCCGTGCCGGACAAGCACCGCACAACGGTCCGGCACCCGGCGCGGCGGCGGTGTGAGGATGGTCAAGTCCACGCCGCCGGCCGGGGACGCGCGCCGGCCCGCTCCCGTTCCGGACACCCGCGCGCGTACCTGCGGGAACGGTGCCGGCCCGACCCGACGCGTCCCCCGGGTCGGTGGCTCGTTGCCCCGTGGACGGGATCTTCGTTCAAGTTGACGGCACCGCGAGGAGGACGCACGCTGATGAGAATGCTGACTCTCTCGGCGCTGGTGACACGGAGCGCCGCCCGCAGGACCGGTGTCGCGACAGCGTTGTTGGCGGTGCTCGCCGCCTCGGCGTGCTCCGCCGGCGGCGGTGGCGGCCAACCGGAGGACGCCCCGAAGCACTCCGCCCGCGCCACGCCGTCGCGCTCCCCCGAGGCGCACGGCGCGCCCGTACACCTGTCGCTGCTGCAGGCCGACGACTCCGAGTACGGCGTGGGCATGCCGATCATCGCCTTCTTCAACCGCAAGATCACCGACCCGTCGGAGTTCACCCACGCGGTCACCGTGACCGTCGACGGAAAACCCGCCGGCGGCGCCTGGTACTTCGAGAACACCGGGCGTGACGGGCAGGCCCTGGAGGCGCACTACCGGCCGGAGAAGTACTGGCCGGCGCACGCGAAGATCGAGGCCAAGTTCCCGGTCAAGGGCCTGTCCGCCGGCAAGGGGCTGGTGTACGACGACAGCCTGACGCTGGCCATCGGCACCGGCACGGCGAACGTGTCGTCGGTGGACTGCACGGCCGAGCGGATGACCGTCGTCTCGGACGGCCGGAAGGTCCGCACCATGCCCACCTCGTGCGGGGCGGCGAAGACGCCGACGCACACCGGCACGAAGGTGCTGATGCAGAAGGGTGAGGCCGACCCGAAGACCGGCAAGATGCGCCCGGACGGCGCGGTACGCATGGTGTCGGACAGGTCGGCCGCGGAGCCCTACGACGAGGTCGTGCCGTGGTCGGTGCGGGTCACCAACTCCGGCGAGTACGTCCACGCGGCGGCGTGGAACGGCGGGAACATCGGCCACCGCTCGACGTCCAACGGCTGCACCAACCTCAACGTCGGCGACGCGAAGTGGTTCTACGGCTTCTCGTCGATCGGCGACGTGGTCACGTACACCCGGACCGGTGGGTCCGCCATGCCGACCTGGGACGGCTACGGCGACTGGAACGTGCCGTGGTCGACCTGGCAGGACGGCGGCGTGGTGCCCACCGACAAGTAGGTCGCCCGCGGGCCGGAACGTCCCGGCTCGACGGCATTGTCGTCTCTTTGCCGCCCGTCGTCCCCGACTGTCCACATCGGATAGCGGGCGACCCGCCAATCCCGGTCTTTTGTCGGTGGTAGCCGGCACCATGGACCTCTGAGGCTCCTCGCGCCGGACGCGGGGGCCGTGCCGGGCGAGGCGTCGGGACGGGGACGGACATGGTGAACGCCATTGAGGCGGAGCAACTGTGCAAGCAGTACGGGTCCGTGGTGGCCCTGCACGACTTCGACCTCGCCGTGCCCGAAGGGTCGGTCATGTGCCTGCTCGGCCCGAACGGGGCGGGCAAGACCACCGCGGTACGGATCTTCACCACGCTGCTGGAGGCGGACCGCGGGCGGGCCACGGTGGCCGGCCTCGACGTGCGGGCCGACGCGGCGGCGCTGCGTGGCCGCATCGGGCTCTCCGGGCAGTACGCGGCCGTCGACGAGTACCTGACCGGCTTCGAGAACCTGGACATGATCGGCCGGCTCTACGGCATGCCCCGGCGCACCAGCAGGGGCCGGGCCCGCGAACTGCTGGCGGAGTTCGACCTCCAGGAGGCCGCCGACCGGCCGCTGAAGGGCTACTCGGGCGGCATGCGCCGTCGCCTCGACCTGGCCGGGGCGCTGGTCGCCCGACCCCCGGTGCTGTTCCTCGACGAACCCACCACCGGGCTCGACCCACGCGCCCGGTTCGGCATGTGGGCGGTGATCTCCGACCTGGTCTCGGGCGGCACCACACTGCTGCTGACCACGCAGTACCTGGAGGAGGCGGACCGGCTGGCCGACCGGATCGCGGTCATCGACGGCGGCACCGTCATCGCGCTCGGCACCGCCGACGAGCTGAAGAACCAGGTCGGCGGGGAACGGTTGGAGCTGACCGTCGCGGACCGCTCGGCACTGCCCGCCGTGCGCTCGGCGCTGGCCCCGCTGGCCTCCGGCGACCTGACCGTGGACGAGCAGGCCGCGATGGTGACCGCGCCGGTGGCCGGCGGCCCGGCCGTGCTGATGGAGAGCCTGCGGCGACTGGACGACGCGGCGGTGAGGGTCCTCGACATCGGCCTGCGCCGACCCAGCCTCGACGACGTCTTCCTCACGCTCACCGGGCACGCCGCGGAGGTGGGGTCCGCCGAGGACGCGGACGGCGGCGGTCGCCGCGGGCACGGCGGGAAGGGGCAGGAGTCATGAGCCGGGCGAAGGCGTTCCAGGACGGCCTGGTCATCGCCAAGCGGAACATCATCAAGATCAAGCGGGTGCCGGACCTGCTGGTCTTCTCCACCCTGTCGCCGATCATGTTCGTGCTGCTCTTCGCGTACGTGTTCGGCAGTGCGATCAACGTGCCGGGGGTGCCCTACCGCGAGTTCCTGATGGCCGGCATCTTCACCCAGACCGTCCTGTTCGTCGCCACCACCACGGGGCTCGGCCTCGCCGAGGACATCCAGCGGGGCATCATCGACCGGTTCCGGTCGCTGCCGATGGCACGCTCCGCAGTACTGGTCGGCCGCACCACCAGCGACCTGGTCAACAACGTGCTCGTCATCGTGGTCATGTCGATCACCGGCCTGATCGTGGGCTGGCGGATCCACTCGTCGTTCCTGGAGGCCGCCGCCGGGTTCGGGCTGCTGCTGCTGTTCGCGTACGCGTTCTCCTGGGTGATGGCCGTGGTCGGGCTGTCGGTGCGCAGCCCCGAGGTGTTCAACAACGCCAGCTTCATCGCGATCTTCCCCCTCACGTTCATCGCGAACACGTTCGTCGGCACGGCGAACCTGCCCGGCCCGCTGAAGGTGGTCGCGGAGTGGAACCCGGTCTCGGCCGTGACCCAGGCCGCCCGCAACCTGTTCGGCAACACCAGTCCGCGGCTGCCCCCGCCGGACGTGTGGCCGCTGCAGCATCCGGTGCTGGCGTCGTTGGGCTGGATCGCCCTGCTGCTTCTGGTGTTCGTGCCGTTCTCCGTGCACCGGTACAAGAAGGCGGTCAGCCGCTGACGGTGGCCGGCGCCGGCAGCGTGCCGGAAGGCACGCCGAGGGGTCCGGACGCCACGATCCGGCCCCGCTGAGCGTGCCGCCCGTTGCGTCACGGTACCGGGTATTGCATGTCTGCCTAAATCCATTTAGTGTTCGCCGTTACCGCACCTCGTCGACGGCGTGGGTGCCTGATCTGTCCCTACATCCGGGCCGCTTCGAGGAGTGATGGACGCTTGACGATTACCGATCGCCCGTCGACGGCCCCGGTCGCCGACGAGACGCCGCCCCGCGCGGCGGGAGCGGGCTCGCGGGCCCGTCGACGCCGCCGTGAGTACCTGCTCTTCCTGCTGTTCATCGCGCCGAACGCGGTGCTGCTCGCCGTCTTCGCCTACTGGCCGATCGTGTTCAACGGCTACCTCAGCCTCACCAGCTGGGACATGCTGTCGCCCGACGTACCGTTCGTGGGCCTGGCGAACTACCGCGACATGTTCACCGACCCGGACTTCTACACCGTGATCGGCCGCACCGTACTGTTCTCCGGCGCCATCGTGGTCGGCTGCCTCGTCGCCGGCCTCGCCGTCGCGATGCTGCTGAACCAGAAGCTGTTCGGACGCAACGTCGTGCGGACCGTGTCGTTCGCCCCGCACATCCTCAGCGGCGTGGCGATGGGCACGGTGTGGCTGTTCGTCTTCGACCCGGACATCGGGCTGATGAAGGTGGTGCTGTCCAAGGTGGGCATCACCGGGCCGGCCTGGATGACCGACTCGGGTTGGGCGCTGTGGGGCCTGGTGCTCGTGTACCTCTGGAAGAACATCGGCTTCGTCGCCGTCGTCTACATGGCGGGGCTGCAGGGCATGCCCGCCGACCTGTACGAGGCGGCCCGGCTCGACGGCGCCAACGCGTGGACGCTGTTCCGCCGCATCACCCTTCCGCTGCTGTCCCCCGTCACGTTCTTCGTCGCCGTGGTCACCGTGGTCGGCACCTTCCAGGCGTTCGACGTCATCGCCATCATGACCAACGGCGGTCCGGGCGACGCGACCACCACGATCTCCTGGTACATCTACAAGCAGGCCTTCCAGGCGCTCGACGCCGGCCATGCGGGAGCGGGCGCGCTCGTGATGTTCCTCATCCTGATCGCGATCACGGCCGCGCAGGCCCGATTCATGGAGCGGAGGGTCCACTACCGATGAGGACGCTGGCCACTGCCCTCAAGTACGTCGGGATGATCGTCGTACTCATCCTCGCGTTCGTGCCGATCTACTGGCTGCTCGCCACCTCGGTGACGGCACCGGAGAAGATCTTCCAGTTCCAGTGGTTCCCCACCTCCTTCCAGTGGCAGAACTACGTGGACGGCTGGAAGTCCGCACCGTTCGGCGTGCTGTACAAGAACTCGATCATCGTGACGCTGTTCGGGGCGCTGATCCAGGTCTGCGTCGCTGTGCTGTCCTCGTACGCGTTCGCGTTCCTGCGCTTCCCGGCCAAGAACGTGGTGTTCCTGGTCTTCCTCGGCGCCATGATGGTGCCGGGCACGGTGGTGCTGATGCCGAACTTCCTCACCATCGCCGCGCTCGGCTGGGTCAACACGTACGCCGGTCTCATCGTGCCGGGTGTCGGTTCGGTGTTCGCGATGTTCCTGCTCCGGCAGCACATGCTGACGCTGCCGAACGAGGTGACCGAGGCGGCCACCGTGGACGGTGCGAGCCATCTGCGGGTGCTGTGGAACGTCGTACTGCCGATGTCGCGGCCCATGGTGGTGACCGTCATCGTGGTGTCCGTGGTGGAGAAGTGGAACGACTTCGTGTGGCCGCTGGTGTCTACCAGTACCGACTCGATGCGGACCCTGCCGGTCGGGTTGCTCATGATCAAGGACTCGGAGGGCTTCACGAACTGGGGAGCGGTGATGGCCTCCTCGGTGTTCATCGTGATCCCGGTCCTGGTCGTGTTCTTCATCGCCCAACGCCAGATCATCGCCGGGCTCACGGCCGGCGCGACGAAGGGCTGACCATGAGCGGAGAGCAGAGTATGCGCGCCTGGAGCAGGCGGGGATTCCTCACCGCGGCCGGTCTGACCGGCGCGGCCCTGGTGTCCGGCTGCGGGGACGGACGGTTCCGCCAGACGGTCGGCGTCCTGCCGGACAAGTTCCACGACCGCGAGCACCTCGTGTTCTGGCACTCGTTCGGCGGCGCCAACCTGGAGGTGCTGAACGCGCTCACCGACAAGTTCAACCAGTCGCAGACGGACATCTACGTCGAGAACCAGTTCCAGGGCAGCTACGAGCGGACGATGCAGAAGCTCGCCACGGCGATCGTCGCGCACCAGATCCCCGACATGGTCGTGCTCTCGGAGATCACCTGGCGCAAGATGCACCTCGCCGACACGCTGGAACCGTACGACGACTACTTCGACGACGACCTGCGTCCCGACATGTTCATCGACCAGTTCATCGACGAGGGCACCGTCCAGGGCAAGCTGTGGTGGATGCCGTTCGCGCGCAGCACGCCGCTGTTCTTCTTCAACCGCACGCTGTTCCAGAAGGCCGGCCTGCCCGCCGGCGGCCCGGAGTCCTGGGAGCAGCTGCGCGAGTGGGCGCCCGCGATCATGCGGCAGAAGACGCGCGCCGGGCACGCCCGGGTGTTCGCGCTGACCAGCCAGTACGCGAGCTGGTACCTGCAGAGCAACATCTGGACGTGGGGCGGTCACTACTCCCAGGACCTCGACGTGATGCTCGACAGCGAGCAGAACATCGCGGCCGGGCAGTGGATGGTCGACTTCATCCGCAAGGACGGCGCGGCGTACCTGTCCCAGAAGATGGATCAGGACATGGGCACCGGCGTCGCCGCGGCGTACCTGGGCAGTACCGGCGGGCTGAAGCAGGCCACCGAACTCGCCAAGGGCGGCGGCTACGAGGTCGGCACCGCGTTCCTGCCGCAGCACGACGGCAACTTCGGCTGCCCGACCGGCGGCAGCGGCATCGGCGTCCTGCGGTACGCGCCCACGTCGCGCAAGAAGGCCGCGTGGGAGTTCCTGAAGTTCCTGGCGCGGCCGGAGAACTCGGCACACTGGACGGTCGCGACCGGCTACCTGCCGGTGGTGAAGGCCGCGCAGCGGGAGCCGGAACTGATCAAGGCCACGAAGGACCCGAACTACATGACCGCGCTGCGGCAGCTTCCGAAGACGAAGCCGCAGGACGTGGTCCGGCCGGTGGTGTCCAACGTCGGCGACATGATGGACCAGGCGCTGACCAAGCTGTACTCGTCCGACGCCAGCGTCCGGGACGTCTTCGGGCGGCTGGACAAGCAGCTGCAGTCCCGCGCGAACCTGATCCTGGACAACTATCGGAAGCACTACGCGTGAGGTCGGGTCCGCCGCGGCGGCCGGGCGTCGAGGACGCGGGTCGGGCCCGCTGACCAACGGAGGCGTTCGCCGTACCGGCCGGGCCTGACCCGGCCGGTACGGCAAGCGTGCAACCTCGTTGTCGCGGTGGGGCGGGTACGGGGGCGGACACGATCGGGGGACCTCGTCCCGTCACATCCGCCCGCTCCCGTCGGTCATCTCTGTGACCGCCCGCGACGGAGGACTGTGACCGATGGACGACATCGAATGGCTGGCACGACGGTTCGAGGAGAAGCGGGGTCACCTACGCGCGGTGGCGTACCGGATGCTCGGCTCGCTGCCGGAGGCCGACGACGCGGTGCAGGAGGCCTGGCTGCGGCTGAGCCGCTCCGACACCGGCGGGATCGAGAACCTCGGCGGCTGGCTCACCACCGTCGTCGCGCGGGTGTGCCTGACCATGCTGCGTACGCGTCGGAGCCGGGGCGAGGAGTCGTTGGAGACGCACGCGCCGCCCGCCGACGCCGACCCCGCGTCCGGAGCCGATCCCGAGCACGAGGCGGTACTGGCCGGCGCTGGTGGACGGCGAGGTCGGCTTCATCGTCGCGCCCCGTGGACGGTTGCTCGCGGCGTTCCGGTTCGGCATCGCCGCGGGCCGGATCGACCACATCGACGTGGTCAGCGACCCGACCCGGCTGCGGACCCTCGACCTGGCGGTACTGGACGACTGACCCGCCGGCGACACCGCCGGGTGACGCGAATTCGGTTGCCCGGCGGTGCCGTCACCTGATGTAGTGGCGGTCTGTCAGCACCGACCGACCAGAGGAGCACGTGATGCGCGCTGCGTTCATGTCAATCCGGACAGGTACTTCCACCTATCTCGAGGACATGACGCATCGTGAGTACGTTGAACCTGGGCATTCTGGCGCATGTCGACGCCGGTAAGACGAGCCTGACCGAGCGGCTGCTGCACGCCGCCGGTGTCATCGACACCGTCGGCAGCGTCGACGAGGGCAACACCCGGACCGACTCGCTGGCGCTGGAACAGCAGCGCGGCATCACCATCAAGTCGGCGGTCGTGTCGTTCCCGGTCGACGACGTCACCGTGAACCTCATCGACACCCCCGGACACCCTGACTTCATCGCCGAGGTGGAGCGGGTGCTGGCCGTGCTCGACGGGGCGGTACTGGTGGTGTCGGCCGTCGAGGGCGTGCAGGCGCAGACCCGTGTCCTGATGCGCACCCTGCGGCGGCTGCGGATCCCGACGCTGATCTTCGTGAACAAGCTCGACCGCGTCGGCGCGGACCCCGATCGGGTGCTGCGCCGCGTCGTCGACGCCCTCGCCCCGAGCGTCGTGCCGATGGGCTCGGCCACCGACCCCGGCACCCACGCCGCCCGGTACGTCCCGTACCCGGCCGCCGATCCCGCCTACCGGTCACGGCTGGTGGACGTGCTCGCCGACCACGACGACGACTTCCTCGCCGCGTACGTCGAGGACGAGGAGGCGCTGTCGGACGGGCAGCTGCGCGAGCGCCTGGCGGCCCAGACCGGGCGGGGCGTCGCGCATCCGGTGTTCCTCGGTTCGGCGATCACCGGCACCGGCGTGCCGGAGTTGATCGCGGGGATCAGGGAGTTCCTGCCCGCCGTCGACGGTGACGCCGACGCTCCGGTGTCCGGCACCGTGTTCAAGGTCGAGCGGGGTCCTGCCGGGGAACGGATCGCCTACGTCCACCTGCTCTCCGGCACGGTGCGCACCCGCGACCGGGTGCGTTTCGGGGAGGACGACGAGCGGAAGGTCACCGCCGTGCGCGTGTTCGACGGCGGGGACACCGTCGCGGAGGCGGCGTTGACGGCCGGACGGATCGGCATGCTGTGGGGGCTCGGCGACGTCCGGATCGGCGACGCGGTGGGTCTGCCGCGTGCTTCCGCGCGGCGGTACTTCTCCCCGCCGACCCTGGAGACGGTCGTCGCGCCGTGCCGGGCGTCCGACGGGGGCGCGCTGCACGTGGCGCTCACCCAGCTCGCGGAGCAGGACCCGCTGATCAACCTGCGTCACGACGGCCCGCGTCGGGAGACCTACGTCTCGCTGTACGGCGAGGTGCAGAAGGAGGTCATCCAGGCGACGCTGGCCGCCGAGTACGGCCTCGACGTCACGTTCCACGAGACGACGACGATCTGCGTCGAGCGGGTGGTCGGCACCGGCACCGCGGTCGAGCTGATCGCCACCCCGACCAACCCGTTCCTCGGCACGGTCGGGCTGCGGGTCGAGCCGGCCGCGGTGGGCAGCGGCGTACGGTACCGGCTGGGCATCGAGCCCGGGTCGCTTCCGCTGGCGTTCCGCGCGGCGATCGAGGACACCGTGACCACGACGCTCGGTCAGGGGCTGGACGGCTGGCAGGTCACCGACTGCACCGTGACCCTGGAGCGGTCCGGCTACTGGGCGCGGCAGAGCCACTCGCACGGGACCTTCGACGCCAGCATGTCCAGTACCGCCGGCGACTTCCGCGGACTGACACCGCTGGTACTCATGACCGCCCTGCGGGAGGCCGGCACTGTGGTGTGCGAGCCGATGCACCGCTTCCGGCTGGACGCGCCGGCCGACACCCTCGGCTCGATCTTCCCGGCGCTGGTCGCGCTGCGCGCCGTACCGCGGACCCACACGGTGCGCGGCACGACGTGCGTACTGGAGGGCGACATCCCGGCCGCCCGGGTGCACGCGCTGGAGCAGCAGCTACCGGCACTGACCCGGGGCGAGGGCGTACTGGACTGCGCGTTCGACCACCACCGGCCGGTCAGCGGCGCGGCCCCGACCAGGGCCCGGTCGGACCACAACCCCCTCAACCGCAAGGAGTACCTGCTGCACGTGACGCGGCGGGTCTGACGACCCGCCGCCCGATCAACCTCGGAGACGCCTCACGCCGGACCCGCGTACAGCTCGTAGGCGTCGGCCGCCTCGTCCGCCGAGGCGAAGGCGGCCCGGATGGCCGTCTCCCGTTCGCTGCTGGCCCGCGCGAGGCGTCGCAGCTCGGTGAGCGCGTTGCCCATGACGTTCCCCTCCGCCGCGTCGGCAGCACCGAGCGCGGCCTGGGCGGTGCCGACGTCCTGGCCGCAGGCCCGGGCCCAGTGCACTCTCCCCTGGGCCACGAGGACCCGCCGGTTCGCCACGGCGACCCGGCGGCGCAGATGCCGGGCGTGTCGTTGCGCGACGACCTGCTGCGCCTCGTGCGCGTCCAGCAGCGCGACGACCCGGGCGTGCGCGGCCTGGCTGTCGTGCCACAGCTGGTCGGCGACGTCGTCGTCGGTCGGCCGGTCCGCGGAACGCACCAGCCAGGGCATCAGTACGTCGATGGTGCAGCACGGCTGCACGTTCCCGGCCGTCACGTGACCGCTCTCGGAGCGTCACCCGGTACCCGTCCGGCGCCGGCACAGGCCGCGTCGCGTGCGGCCGTCCCGGCTGGTCGTGGCCCCATGCCCGGTTCCCGGGGGGCGGGCGGCGTCGGTGCCATAACGTGCCCCTTCCTGTCCCTGCCGGTACGACGGGCGGGTCAGCGCCTGCGTCCCGGCGGGTCCACCTGCCGACGGTTTCCTACATTGAGTCGTCCGGACCGCCAGATAAGTTCCACCTTCTTTTGTACCCCGCCGCCGCACACGTCCCGCCGGCGCCGCCGGGAGCCTGGACTCCGCGACGGCCAGCCCGCCCGCGTCGACCGTCCCCGGGTCGCCGTGCCGGTCGTGTGCGTGGATCACCGGTTCAACGACCGGGCAGGGCGCCGGATGTGTCCGTTAGGACTTCTGAGCGTCATGCATCCCCGATCGTCTGATTATGACCCAGCCAGGCTGTTGGTCCTAATACCTCGACGGCATCGCGCGGCGCACCCGGCGGTGCCCGACGGTGCCGGCTCCGTCCGCCCCCGGACGGTGTGGGGTGGCGTGACGGGCGCCACGGTGCGGTGCTCCCAACCGCCCGGTGCCGGCGGGGGCTCGCCGCCCGGTCGTCACGTGGGCGCGGAAGGCGCTGGTCACCGGCCCGCGCGAGCGTCAGACCGGCCGGGCCGGGCGGCCGGCCAGGAGGCGTCAACCGGCCACGGAGCGGCCGCGAGGCCGTATGTACGCTGATCAATATGTTACGGGCGGCGCAGTCCGAGGTATTCCACGGATGATGGCAGAACAGGCAGCACCCGGGACGATCGTGGGCGGTCGTTACGAACTGGCCGAGTTCCTCGGCCAGGGTGGGATGGGCACGGTCTGGCGGGCGCGCGACAGCGTGCTACGTCGTGATGTGGTGGTCAAGGAGGTCCGACTCCCCACCGTCCTCAACCCGCAGGAACGCGAGGTGGCGGTCGAGCGCAGCCTGCGGGAGGCACGGGCCGCCGCGCTGATCAACCACCCCAACGTCATCACCGTCTACGACGTCGTACGCCAGGACGACCGGCCGTGGATCGTGATGGAGTACCTGCCGTGCCGCACCCTGGAACAGGTGGTCGACGAGGAGGGCCCGCTGGCCCCCGGCCGGGCGGCCACCATCGGGCTGGCCCTGCTGAAAGGGCTCCAGGCGGCCCACAGGGCCGGCATCCAGCACCGTGACGTCAAACCGAGCAACGTCCTCGTCCGGGCCGAGGACCAGGTCGTGCTCACCGACTTCGGCATCGCCTCGATCGCCGGTGACCGGTCGCTGACCCGGTCCGGGATGCTGGTCGGCGCGCCCGGCTACATCGCTCCGGAACGGGCCCGCGGCGAGTCCGGCGGTCCGCCCGCCGACCTGTGGTCCCTGGGCGCCACGCTCTACGCCTCGGTGCAGGGACGGCCGCTGTTCGATCGGGGATCGGCGCTGGCCACCCTGACCGCGATCGTCACCGAGGAGGTCGAGCTGCCGGCCAGCACGGGGGCGCTGCGCCCGGTGCTGCAGGGACTGCTGCGACGCGACCCGGACCAGCGGATCGACGCGGACCGCGCGGTCACCCTGCTGCGGATGGCCATCCAGCGCTCCCGGGACGCGGCACCGGACGGCGCCGAGACGGACACGGAGTCCTCGTCCCCGGACGCCGAGTCGGCACACGATTACCAGCTCCGCTCCGGCGCGGACGGCTGGCCGACCCTGGTGGACGAGGCGGCGACGGTCCCGGCCGACGACGGCGAGACGCCGCCGGCGGAACCGTCGGACGCCCACGCCGCGAAGCCACCCGTCGCGGAGCCGCCCGCCGAGCCACCCGTGCCC
>JBAUUM010000682.1:0-7098 GCA_049582705.1 Actinocatenispora sp. | reverse complement strand
GCGCGGCGGGCGGCGTCCGCGGACCGTCGGGCCGCGTACTCCGAGCCGGCCTGCGCCGCGAACGCGGCCTCGATCTGGCCGAGCATCGCGTTGAGCGCCCGGCCGAGCCGACCCAGTTCGGTACGCGGGTCGCGTTCCGGCACCCGCAGGCCCAGGTTGCCGTTGGCGATGGTGCCGGCGGTGCGTTCGATGTCGCGCAGCGGGCGGAGGCTGTAGCTGACCACGGCGGCGCCCATCAGGGCGAGCGCGACCAGGACCGCGATGCCGACCCCGACCTCGATCCGGATCAGCTGGCTCAGCGTGTCGTTGAGGTCCCGGGTGGATCCGGAGATGACCACGTACTGCGTGGTGGAGCCGATCGTGATGCGGTGGACCAGGACCCGCCAGTGCCCCTCGCCGACGTTCGACGAGGCGGTGAACGCCTCGCCCGCGTGCCGGTCGAGCTGGCTGGCGCTGTGCGGGTAGCTCGGCCAGACGTGCACCGTGTTCTGCTTGCCGCTGTCGGTGGTCTCGCCGGGGGACCGGGCGGCGAGGTCGCCGTCGCCGTGCCGCACCTCGAACACGTACGCGGAGGGGACCTGCACGGCGCTGTCCCGGTTGGTCGGTACGACCTCGTCCAGGTTGACCGGGATCTTGTTGTCCTGATGGGGTTCGCGTACTTTTTCGTCGATCTGCTGGTTGATCTGGTCGCCCATGGTGTGTAGCTGGGCATCGACCCGGTTGGTGAGGTAGGTGCGCAGGAACATCACGCTGGCCGCGCTGATCAACACGAGGCCGAGCAGGACGAGCGCCAGGGCCGTCGCGACCATCCGCGTCGCCAACGGCATGCGCCCGACGAGCGGTCGCAGGAACCCGCCGCGGCGGCGGGTGCGACCGCCTGCCGGTGGTTGCCCCAGCGGGTCGGCGAAGGTCACGTCAGGTCAGCTCGCTTCTGGACGGTGCACTCGGTGTCGCCTACGACTGTGCACTCTCTCGTTCAGCTCGGCATACGCAGCACGTAGCCCACGCCCCGCAGGGTGTGGATGAGCCGCGGCTCGGCGGTGTCCACCTTGCGCCGCAGGTACGACACGTACGACTCGACGATCGAATCGTCGCCCCGGAAGTCGTAGTTCCACACGTGGTCCAGGATCTGCGCCTTGGACAGCACCCGGCCGGCGTTGGTCATGAAGTACCGCAGGAGCTTGAACTCGGTCGGCGACAGCTTGATCAGCCGACCGCCGCGGTAGACCTCGTGGGTCTCCTCGTCGAGTTCGATGTCGGCGAAGGTGAGCCGGGCGGGCGGTTCGAACTCTCCGCCGGTGCGGCGCAGCACCGCGCGGATGCGCGCGATGACCTCCTCCAGGCTGAAGGGCTTGGTGACGTAGTCGTCACCGCCCAGGGTGAGGCCGCGCACCTTGTCCTCGGTGCCGTCCCGGGCGGTCAGGAACACGACGGGGGTGCGGTCACCACCGGAGCGCATCCGCCGGGCCACCTCGAATCCGTCCAGGTCCGGCAGCATCACGTCGAGGACGACGAGGTCCGGCCGGCGGCGCTGCACGGCGGCGGTGGCCTCCTGGCCGCGGGTCGCGGTGCTGACCTCGAAGCCGGCGTAGCGCAGGCTGGCGGACAAGAGTTCCAGAATGTTGGGATCGTCCTCGACGACGAGGAGCCGGGCCTCGGTCTGCTGACCGGCGGCGGTCGGACCGCCCCGACCCTGGTTCAGATCGCTCGTTCCCGCGGTTACACCTGTGGCCATTCCCTCATGATGCCCACAGGCGCTGAACCGACACTGTCGAACACCTGTGAGTTGACTGGAAATCGGGAGAGTAACGGCGTGCCCCTCCAGACTGAATGTGAGAACGTGGAGTCATGGCGGGGAACCTTCGCGGTCACCTATTGTCCGAGTCGATCTCACGTAGCGTACAAGGTTGGTGAGGGTGACCTCGTGGACACGGACGGCGAGAAATGACAGAACTGACCATATCCAGCCGTTACTGCGGACCACCGGAGAGTGCCAACGGCGGCTACGTCGCCGGACAGCTGGCCAGGCGCCGACCCGGACCTAACGGGACGGTCGTCACGCTGCACAGTCCGCCACCGCTGGACCATCCGCTCCAGATCGACCTCACCTCGTCCCAGACCGGCGACGCGCACCTGTACGACGGCGCGCAACTCGTCGCGAGCGCCCGACCGGCCGAGCCGTTCGACGCGCTCGTGCCGCCGGTCGGCTTCGAGGTCGCCGAGCTGGCGTCCGCCGGCTACCCCGGCTTCACCCGGCACCCGTTCCCCACCTGCTTCGTCTGCGGGCACCAACGGGACAAGGGCGACGGCCTCCGGCTGTTCCCGGGGCGGCTCGACGACGGCACCGGACGCACCGCCTGCCCGTGGGTGCCGGACGAGTCCGCCGTCGACGAGTCCGGGCACGTACCGGAGGAGATCGTCTGGGCCGCGCTGGACTGCCCGGGCGGCTGGACCGCCGACATGGAACGCGAGCCGCGGGTGCTGGGCCGCATCGCCGGCCGGGTCCGGGACGTACCCAAACCCGGCAGCAGGTGCGTGATCATGGGCCGCAGCCTCGGCTCCGACGGCCGCAAGACGTACGTGGCGACCACCATCTACGCGCCGGACGGGGCCATCCTCGGACAGGCCCTCGCCACCTGGCTCACCGTCTGAGAACGCGCCGGCGCACCCCCGCCACGCAGCACGGCTAGGGTTTCGGCACGATCTGTGGTATTCACAGCGATCGTGACGACCGGAACAGCGGACGCAGACGTCTTCGGACAGGACCATCCTCGGGACACCCTCGACCGGGCCGACCAGTTACTGGCCGGCGGGCGGGCCGACGAGGCCGTGGTCCTGCTCCGACGAGTGGCCCAGGACCACCCACACGACGCCGGGGCATGGCACCGACTGGCTGCCGCGCTGCTGGCATCCAACGGTGGGCCCGAGGCCGACACGGAGGCGCGGAGGGCCGCCGAACGGGCGGTCACCCTCGACCCCTCCAGCGCCATCGGGTACCGGATGGTCAGCGAGGCCGCGCTGCGGCTCGACGACCCGGAGTCCGCGCTGGCCACCATGCGCGCCGCGGTACACGCCGCGCCGGAGAGCTGGGTGGCGCACCTGGACCTGGCCGCGGCGCTGATGAAGCTGCCGGACGGCGGGCCGGAGGCCTGGCAGATCGCCCGGGAGGCGGCACGGCTCGCGCCGGACCGCCCCGAGCCGCACCTGATGCTCGGCGACCTCGGACAGCAGGCCGGCGACCCGCACGTCGCCGCGGCCGCGTACTCCGACGCGCTCGACCGTGACCCGGGCAACGAGCTGGCCACCCGGAAGCTCGCCGAGCTGCACCACCAGCTCGCGACCGCCCCGCCGGAGCCGTCGGCGCAGCCGGTCGCCACTGCCGAGCACCGGCCCGCCCGACTGTTCGGCAACGGGCTCGCGGTGCTGTCCCTGCTGACAGTCCTTGCCAGCGGCATGCTGATGATGCTGGCTCCCGGCCGGGCGGCCACCTGGTTCGGCGTCGTGTCGCTGGTCGCCACCGGGGGCCTCGCCCTGCTCGGCGGCGTCGTCCTGACCGGCGTACGGCGGGGTGCGCCCGGAGCGCTGTCCGGTGCCGGGTACCGCCTCGCGGTCGGGCTCGCCGTGCTGACCGTCGTGGCCGCCGGGGTGATGATCGCGATCGGTGGCCTGCTGAGCACCGGGACCTTCCTGCTGCGCGCGGCGCTGTGCCTCAGCGTGGCCGGCTTCGCCGCGGCCCACCTGGCGGCCCGGTTCGCCGACCGGGCCGACAATCCGGTCGGCGACGACCGGCAGGCCCAGCGGATGCGCGCCGGCGCGTACCTCTCGCTCGCGCTCGGTGGCCTGGCGCACGCGGTGACCTACCTGGTACTGGCCGGCGCGGGTGCCGCGCTGCCGCAGGGCGCCTTCCAGGTCCTGGCCGTCGTGGCCGTCGTGGCGCTGGTCTTCGCGTTCGGCGTGCAGGCCGCGGCGAAGAACGGGCTCACCCGGGTCCACCAGCAGCGGTTCAGCTGGCGACCCTGGTCCGTCATCGCCGCCGTCGTCTGCTCCGGGCTGGTCGACCTGGTCGGCGCGTCCGGCGCGCTGGGCTCGCTGTTCGCCCCGGTGTCGATCGCGGTGCTGCTGGTCGCGGCGTTCCTCGGCTTCGTACTGGCCACGAGCTGCGCGCTGGCCGCCGTCAACCTGCGCTCCTGACCGGTACCCGGGTGGACCGGCCGCCGGGCAGCGGGGCGGACCGGTGCCGGCCCTTTCCGAGCGGCCGGCGCCGCCCGGGAACCGGTACGGGAACCCGGCGTGCCTGTGCCGTGGCCGCCGTGCCGCCCGCCCGCCGACGGCCGGTCGGGTCGCCGGAGGGCCCGTCCGTGTGGTCGGATGGCAGGGTCGGACAACGGAGCGAGGTGTCGGATTCATGACGGATGTCGTGGTGGTGGGTGCCGGTCACAACGGACTCGTGGCGGCGATCCTGCTCAGCCGGGCCGGGTTGCGGGTCGAGGTACTCGAACGCGACGAGATGGTCGGCGGTGCCTGCCGCACCGAGACCCCGTTCGGTGCCGCGCCCGACCTGCGCGTGTCCACCGGCGCCTACCTGCTCGGCCTGATGCCGCCGGAGCTGCTCGGCACGCTCGGCGTCGACCTACCGCTGGTGCGCCGCGACCCGCACTACTTCCTGCCCACCGTGGACGGGCGGTACCTGCTGCTCGGCGGCGACGCCGGGCAGGCCCGGCAGCAGTTCGCCGAGTTCTTCACCGAGGCCGACGCCCGGGCCGACGAGGCGCTGCGGACCGAGCTGGCCGCGCTCGCCGCCGACCTGGCCCCGGCCTGGCTGCGGGAGCCGCTGCCGGTCGAGGAGACCGCCGAGCGGTACCTGCGGCCCGAGCTGCGGGACCGGTTCGTCTCGCTGGTCCGCGGGTCGGCGATGGAGTACCTGACCTCGTTCGGGTTCGCCAGCGAACTGGTCACCGCGATGTACGCGGTGACCGACGGCATGCCCGGCCTGACCGGCTCGCCGTGGACCCCGGGTAGCGGCCACAACCTGCTCGTGCACAACATGTGCCGGCTGCCCGGTGCGGACGGCACCTGGATGGTCGTCCGGGGCGGCATGGGCACCGTGACCCGCACGCTGGCCCGGGCCGCGGTGGACGCCGGGGCCGTCATCCGTACCGGTGTCAGCGTCACCGGCATGGTCACCAACGGCGCCACCGTGACCGGTGTGCGCTGCGACGACGGCACCGAGATCACCGCGCGGGCCGTACTGGCGGCCACCGACCCGTACCGACTGCCGGCGCTGCTCGGCGACGCCTGCCCGGCGCCGCTCGCGGAACGGATCGACGGCTACGCCGCACAGTCCGGCGGTCAGACGATGAAGGTCAACCTCGCCCTGTCGGACCTACCCCGCTTCTCGGCCCTGCCGGAGCCACGCGGCCAGCACGGTACGACGGTGCACCTGCTACCCCAGCCGGCCTCCGACGGCAGCGTGCTGACCGCGGTGCGTACCGCGTTCGAGGCCGCCGCGGCGGGCAAGCTCGACCCGCTGCCGCCGGTCGAGTGGTACATGCACTCCACGCTGGACCCGTCGCTGTCGGACGCCGAGGGGCGGCACTCCAGCGCGCTGTTCGTGCAGGGCGTACCGCACCAGCCGGCCGGCTCGACGTGGGCGGCGGAGAAGGACGGCTACGTGGACCGGCTGCTGAACTTCGTCGAGCAGTTCGCGCCGGGCCTGTCCCGGCTGGTCGTCGACACGTACCCGCTGGCCCCGCCGGACATCGAGGAGCACTTCGGCATCACCGGCGGCAACATCTTCCACGTCAACAACGCGATCAGCTTCACCGACCGGATGCCGTACCGCACCGGCGTGGACGGCCTGTACGCCGGTGCTGCCGGCTGTTTCCCGGCCGGCAGCGTGATCGGCTGCGCCGGCCACAACGCGGCCCAGGTGATGCTCGCCGACCTCGGCATCCCCACCGGGACCTGACGGCCCGGTCACCTCGGCGGAAGAGCGCCGTGCCCGGCCCCAGGGTCGTAAGGGTGGGCCGGTGCGGCGACGCACGGCCCGTGCGTAAATCGGTGGACGGCGTCGGGCCCGGGCGCCTACGGTGCCCGGCGTGGGAGCTTTCTTCTTCACAAGGCTGCGGCTGCGCTGAGCGCGCCCCGCATCGCCGACCGGAGTGGACCGGTCCGGCCGCGAAGCGTGCTCGCCTGGTTGTCCTGGCGACGGTGCGCCGGATCGTTGACGGTCCGGCGGCGCCGCGCCGACACCGTCCCGCGCGCGGCCGTGCTGCTTGCCGGGTGAACCTCCCGAGGTGAACCTCCCCCGGCCCGCGCCGGGACCCCAGTCGGGAGTCCCACGATGCGAGCCCGTCGTCCCGCCGGCAACCCGTCCGGCGTCCATTTCCTGTCCGCCCGCCCGGTCATCGCGGCCCTGCTGCGCTCCGCCCGCCTGGGCCCGGGGCAGCTCGTCGTCGAGTTCGGCGCCGGGCCGGGCATCATCACCGCCCCGTTGGCCCGTACCGGCGCCCGGGTCCTCGCCGTCGAACGCGACGCCGAATTCGTCCGCCGGCTGCACCGCCGGTTCGCCGACCAGCCCTCGGTGCGAGTGGTACACGCCGACCTGCGGACCGTTCCGCTGCCCCGCCGCGCGTACCACGTGGTGGCCAACCTGCCGTTCGCGGTCAGCACCGCCACCCTGCGCCGGCTGCTCGACCCGGCCGACACCCCGGTGGCCGGCGCCGACCTGATCGTGGAGTGGGGGCTGGCGCGGCGGCTCAGCCAGGTCTCCGACGGCACGACCCCGGCCCGTGACGCCGGCACCGCCTGGTGGGCCGCCCGGTTCGACCTACGGCTGGCCCGCCGGATCCCGGCGAGCGCGTTCTCCCCGGCACCCCGGGTCGACGCCGCACACCTGGTGATCCGCCCGCGCCCCCTGCCCCGCTCCGCAACCCGCCACCTGTCCACCCTCCTCCGCGCCGGCTACCGCATGCCCGAACGCAGCGTGCAGGCGGTGCTCAGCACAGTCGTACCGCCCCGTCGCGCCCACCGCATCGCCCGCAGCACCGGCATCCCCCCACCCACCCCGACCAACCACCTGACCGTCCCAGACTGGAT
>JBAUUM010000681.1:0-7769 GCA_049582705.1 Actinocatenispora sp. | reverse complement strand
GGCCGACCCCGAGGGCGAGCGGCGGGGGTGGGTCAGCGCTCCAGGACGCCGATCCGGGCGTCGGCGCCGGAAGCCCAGCAGGCGCCGTGCGCGCACTGGACGGCGTCGAAGGTGCCGGTGTCGAAGGCGGTCCAGGTACGGCCGGCGTCCACGGAGATGTCGCTGCCGGTGGGGCCGACGACAAGCACGGTGCGGCCGTCCCGCCAGGCGGAGCCGGACCGGTACTGGCCGGGCGCGCCCGCGTCATCGGCGAGCGGCCAGCTGCGGCCACCGTCGGCGGTACGGGCCAGGGCGTGCGGCGCGTCGTCCGGCACGAGGTAGTCGCCGCCGATCGCGATGCCATGCCACGGGTCCCGGAACGCCAGCGAGAAGATGCCGGCCGAGGCGGAACTGGCCACGTCGGTGTCGACGAAGCTCCAGTGGTACCCACCGTCGGTGGACCGGTAGACGCGGGCCTTCGCGCCGCCACCGGACGCCAGGTACGCGGTGCGGCCGGCGGTGGCCAGGCAGGTGCCGCTGCCGGCGAAGCCGGCCTCGCCGGTCTGGGCGGCGGGCATCCCGGCGGAGGGCAGTACCCGCCAGTGGTGTCCGGCGTCCGAGGTGGACAGGATCCGGAACTTCCCGTCGACCGGGTCGGACATGGCCAGCCCGTGCCACCGGTCGTAGAAGGCGGTGCAGTCGTAGAAGGCCTTCGGTTCGGTGTTGCGGAAGGCCAGCGACCAGTGCCGCCCGCCGTCGTCGGTCACGTAGATCCGGGAGGCGTCGCCCTCGCCGATGGTCAGCGCCACCGCGTGCCACGGGTCGGACGCCTCGATGTCGCGGAACTCCAGGCCCTCGGTGCCGGTCGGGGTCACGTCGCTCCAGTGCCGCCCGCCGTCCAGGGTGCGCAGCACCTGGCCGTCCGTACCGTCGGTGCCGGCGACCCAGGCGATGCGGGAACTGACCGCGGCGAGACCACGGTACTGGCCGGTCCCGCTGTGCACGACCCGCCAGTGCGGCTGGTGCGAGTGGTGGGTGGAGGCGGGTGCGGCGGAGGCGGCACCCGCCAGTGCGGTGCCGGCGGTGGCGAGACTGGCCGCGGCCACGGTGGCGGCGGTGACGGCGCCGAGCGCCCGGGAGATCCTCATGAGCAGCGAACCTACTGGTTCGCGGCCTCCGGGTCGAGACCGTCCAACTCCTCACCGAGCACGGCCTGCTCGTCGGGCCGGTGCGCGAGCACGTTGTCGAGGAAGGAGATGAGCGCGATGTGCATGCCGACGTCGAGGCCGGCCTCCTCGGACATGTACCAGCGGTGGTCGAGCAGCTGGTGGAAGAGTTCGGTCGGCTCCAGCTTGCCGCGGAAGTCGGCGGGCACGGCGCGTACGACGGGTTCGAACACGTCGGTGAGCCAGTGCGCCGCGGCGATCTGTTCGTCGTCGTTGCCGTTGGCGGCGCGGAACGTGTCCAGGTCGTTGAGCAGCGACCGGGCCTGGTTCTCCTCGGCGTCCAGGCCGGTCAGGGCCTGCAGTCGGCGGTGGTGGTGGCCGGCGTCGACGACCTTGGGGCGGACCCGGTACGAGTCGCCGGTCTCGGCGGTGCTCATGGACATCTCGGCGACGTCGAAGCCGAGGTCGTTGAGCCGCCGGATCCGGGACTCCAGCCGGTGCCGCTCGCGCCGGCCG
This sequence comes from Actinocatenispora sp., assembly GCA_049582705.1. Lineage (GTDB taxonomy): Bacteria > Actinomycetota > Actinomycetes > Mycobacteriales > Micromonosporaceae > Actinocatenispora. Next base: position 6,108 of record JBAUUM010000681.1, on the reverse strand, counting down.
ATGACCTGCTCGTAGGTGATCTCGTGCCAGAGTCCCTCGTACCGGTCGACGACCTCGCTGGACACCCATTCGGGGTCGATGGACGGGTGCAGCAGGCCGCCGGCCTCCAGGTCGAGGGCCTCGCCGAAGATGTTGACCCGGGCCAGTTCCAGGTCCTCGTCGCGTTGCCCGTTGGACAGCTGGCTGTGCATCGCGCCGGTCTCCGCGTCGACCAGGTACGCGGCGAACGCGCCGGCGTCGCGCCGGAACAGCGTGTTGGACAGCGAGCAGTCGCCCCAGAAGAAGCCGGCCAGGTGCATCCGGACGAGCAGCGCGGCGAGCGCGTCGAGCAGCCGGTTCATCGTGTCGGGTCGCAGGGTGTGGCTGAACAGCGCCCGGTACGGCAGGGAGAACTGGAGGTGCCGGGTGATCAGCGCCGGGTCGAGCGGCTGGCCGTCGGCGTCGACGCGGTCGTGCACGATCGCGACGGCCTCCACGGAGGGCGCGTCGAGCCGTTCGAGCGCGCGCAGCAGCCCGTACTCCTTGTCGGCGACGCGTTGGCCGGTCTCCTTGACGGCGTAGACCACGCCGTTGATGCGGACGAACCGGACGACGTGCCGGGAGATGCCGCGGGGCAGCGCGACGAGCCAGCTTGCCGGCCACTTCTCCAGCGGGGTGCCCCAGGGCAGGTCCAGAAGGGCCGGGTCGGCGAGCGCGGACGTGATCTGCACCTTTTCAGCATGCCGTCCGGGCGGGCGGGTGACAGCCCATCGGACCAGTGAGGATCGTCGCCCCATCACGCGATATCTCTGAGAGTGTTCACACGGGTACTCAGCGCATCCATTCCTTCGCCTCTTCGTTAACGGGGATGGAGGAGAGGAGCGGTACATGACACGTCGTCGGTCCGTCCTGCTCGTCACCGGACTGTGCGCGGTCGCCGCGCTGGCGGTGGCGGGCGACGCGGTCGCGGGGGGCCCGGTCAGCGGTTGGGTGACCGGCAGCAGCCCCACAGCGAGCAGCCACACGGCACTCGCCGGATACCACTCGTCGGCCGATGAACCGGTCGCCCGGTCCCGGACGCACGCCGACCGCGGCGCGCAGCGGCCCACCGGCGCCGCGGACCAGGACACCGCCACCGCGGCACACGGGCGGTCCGACGCCCGTGACGGGCACCGCACCGAGACCGGTCCGACCGGAGGCCAGGAGGCCGGCCAGCTCGACCAGGTCACCCGGCACGTCAACTACACCGGCCAGTCGCGCATCACCTTCCGGTACCCCGGCGCCGAGTACGTCAAGGTGCACTTCTCCCGGCTGGTGCTGCGGCCCGGTGACTCGATCACCGTCTCCGACCCGTCCGGCGAACAGAAGTACCGGTACTCCGCCGACCCGCGCCTGCTGGAAGTACCCGGCGACTCGCCGAGTACGAAGGGCCGCGACGGCTTCTGGGCGATGTCGGTCACCGGCGACACGGCCGTCGTCGCGCTGCACAGGACGCTGCCCGGCCCGAGCCTGACCCGGCTCGGCGTGGACATCGACAAGGTGGCGCACGGCTTCACCGCCGCGCAACGCTCCACCCGCGAGCACAACGAGATGATGCTCAACGGCGGCCGTCGGGCGGAGAGCGTCTGCGGCATGGACGACAGCGCCGACGCCGTCTGCTACGAGTCGCGGTACCCGGTCGAGTACCGGCACAGCCTTCCGGTGGCGCGGCTGCTGATCAACGGTACGACGCTGTGCACCGCCTGGCGGGTCACCGCGGACGACCGGATGCTCACCAACCACCACTGCCTCTCGGACCAGTCGGACGTCGACAACACCGAGGTCTGGTTCAACTACCAGTGCTCGATCTGCGGCGGGTCGATCTCCGAACCGGTCACCAAGGTGCCCGCCGCGCGGCTGCTGCGTACCGACCCGACGCTCGACTACACGCTGTTCACCGTCTCGCACTTCGAGGCGATCCGGCAGTTCGGCTACCTGTCGCTGGACATCCGGACGCCCCGCAGTGGCGAGGAGGTCTACATCCCGCAGCACCCCGAGGGCGAGCCGACGAAGCTGGCCATCAGCTCCGACGCGGACGACGACTCCACCTGCCGGATCGAGTACCCGGTGGTGGACGGCTACGCGCACGACTCGGACACCGCGTACCGGTGCGACACGGCACCCGGATCCTCCGGCTCGCCGGTGATCTCCCGCCGTACCAACCGGGTCATCGCCATCCACCATCTCGGTGGCTGCCCGAACAGCGGAGTACGGATGGACATGATCTACCGGGAGATCAAGTCCCTGCTGTGAACCGTCCCGCCGAGGGCCCGTCGACCGTATGGTCGGCGGGCCCTCCGCCGTTTCCGGCTCGTACCGCGCCCCCGCACCCGCGGTCTCCGGCCCGCACCGTGTCCCCGCGTACGGAGTCCGCGGCCCGCGGCGTTTCCTCGCATCCGTCGACGCCCGGGCGCCGTACGAGCGGCCCGTTCCCGGCGCCCGTGGCGGGTACCGTCGGGGCGGGAGGACTGACGACGGCCGGCGGGAGGAGCGGATGACCAGGTCATGGCGTCCGCGTCGGGCGACTCAGGCCGTCGGACCGCGCGACCACGCGGTCACCGCACCGCGGTCGGTGCCGTACGCGCCGCTGCTGCGGCCACCCGGATGGTGGGTGGAGGCGGCCCTGGTGGCCGCCTTCGTCGTACTGACCGTCGCGCTGGTGCACCGGTCGGCGCTGACCGGCCTGGACGTGGCGCTGCGGGACTGGTCCGACGCGCACCGGCCCGCCTTCCCGTACTGGCTGGCCCGTGGCGTGAACATCCTCGGCAACGGCAACTTCGGGCCGGGCATGTCCGCGCCGCTGCTGCTGTCCGTGCTGCTCGCCTGGCGTCGCCGTACGGTACGGCCGATGCTGCCGCCGGCCGCGATCGCGGTCCTCACCGGACTGGTGATCGTGCCGCTGAAGCAGTACACGGCGCGGCCGGCGCCGCACTTCTACGGCGCGGTCGAGCTGTTCACGGAACCCGGCCGGATCTCGTACCCGTCGGGGCACCTGATGAACACGATCGTCTGGTACGGCGTGTTCGCGCTGCTGCTGGCGCCGTACCTGTCGCCGGCGGCCTGCCGGGTGCTGCGGTTCCTGCCGCCCTGCCTCGTCTTCGTCAGCACCATCTACCTGGGCTTCCACTGGTTCACCGACGACATCGGCGGGGTGATCCTGGGCGTGCTGATCTACCGCGTCACCTGCCGGGTCCCGTGGTCGGCGATCCCGTTGCCGCGCTGGTTGGAGCGTCGGCCGCAGCCCGTCGACCGCCCCTGGCCGTGACGGACCCGGCCGCTGGTCAGGCCGGGTCGGGCGGGGGCGCCGGGGTCGGCCCGACGGGCAGTGCCTCGTGGACCGCCTGGTCCATCGTGGTGATGGCGGGCAGGTCGGGCCACCGGCTGACCAGTCGGTTGCGCACCGCGCGCAGCTCGTGCCGCAGCCGCGGGGACCGGACCGTGTCGGCGGTGCGGAGCGCCACGAGCATCATGTCGGCGGCGGCCTCCGGATCACCGGTGTAGGCGTACGCGTCCGCGAGCCGGGACCGGACCAGCAGCGTGTGCTGGCCGTCCACGTCGTCCAGCCGCAGCGAATCGGTGAGCTTGTCGACCGCCTGCCGGCCCAGGTCCGTCCGACCCAGACTGACCGCGAGTTCCAGGCTGACCGTGCCCTCCGCGACACCGAGTCGCTTGGTGGCCTCCTTCGGGCTCAGCCACACCGGTTCACTGCTCGCGCCGCCGTCCGCGAACAGGCCGCCCGCCTCGCCCAGCAGTCGGGTGCTGTCCTGGAAGGCGCCGTTCATGGCCTCGCCGCGGGCCTCGGCGAGCATGGCCAGGGCCCGTACCCGGGGGCCGAGCCGTGGCCCGGTCTGTGCGGCCCGGGCCAGGTCGATGGTGGTGGTCGAGTCGCGTTCCCAGCAGGCGACCGCCGCCTGCATGGTGTTCAGCTCGCTGGCCAGCTCGTGGTTTCCGGCGGCGCGGGCCCAGCCGCAGCCCCACTCGAACCAGGCGATCGCGTCGACGTGCGCGATCCGCTCGAACCACAGCCAGCCCAGCAGACCGGCGTGCCGGGCGGCGAGTTCCAGCAGCGGCACGTCGTACCGTCGGTCGACCTGGGCGCGCCAGGTCAGCAGCTGCCGGAGCTGGTGTTCCAGCGGCGGGATGATCACCGACGGTTCCATCGTGTTGCTGGCCGCCTCGTACGCGGTGAACAGGGCGCCGAGGGCGTGCAGGGTCTCCTCGGTCGGGACCCCGGCGTGCTCCGGTCCGGTCGGCAGGCCGGCGTGCGGGAACAGGCCGGCGACCAACGCCAGCGGCGTCGCCTGGAGCACGGACGACCCGGCGACGGTCGGGAAACCGGGCCCGGCGACAGCCGGAAGTGGCGGCGCGGCCGGCGGCGGGCCGGCCGATGGCCGGGCGGACGGAGACGGGCCGGCCGGATACGCCGTGTCGGGAACGGCCTTGACCATGGGTGCGTGGCCGGGATCCAGGGCCGTCGGGTCCGCCGCGGGCGCGACGTCGTCCTGTTCGGCGCCCTGGTTCCGGGCCAGCAGCGGCCACAGCGCAGTCAGCTCGCCGTTGGTGTCGAGCCGCTCGTCGCACAGGGCGGCCAGCTCCCGCGGCGGGCACCGTTCGCCGATCTCGACCTTGCTGATGTGCGAGTGGTCGTACCCGATCTGCCTGCCCAGCTCCGCCTGGGTCAGGCGGCGCTGTTGTCGCCAGTGACGGAGCCGCCAGCCGAAGTACGCAGGCAGCGAGCTCGACGGACTCAGTTCACGTTTCAACGGAGACATCCGGTCCACCTCCCCAGACCACACCGGATACACCTCACCACGGGCGGTCGGGAGCGCGGAAGCGATAGTCGGGGCCACGGTGTGACGCTGGCACGATGTCTCGATCGCCCTGGCTGAGCCACATTATAGGTAAAGATACAAATTGATCGGTGTCAATGCTGTGTCGACCCTGTCCGGAGCGCTCCGCGGGCGTCGTCCGGGCGGTACCTGAACGACCGTTCGTGCTGCTCCGGAGGGTGTCTGCCCGAAACTCCGCCCGGGCAAACCGGTACGGCCGATCGAATTGGTCGGGAAGTCGGCGGGTCGGCGCCTCCGCCGATGCGCCGTGCGGTGCGGGGTCGCCCCCGCCGTACGACACGGGGGCCACGGCTCAGTCGAGCCATGGCCCCCGGACGTGCGGGTCGGTGCGGCGAACCGCACCCACGAGCTGTTACGTGGCCGGTCCGGTGAGGGTCCAGACCGCGTACGAGATCGCGTCCGCGTTGTGGTCCAGCGCGGTGGCGTCGATGTTGTCCGCGGTGTCGCAGGACTCGTGGTAGCACGGATCGAACGCCTCGCCCTCGGTGCCGCCCCAGTTCTGGGCCTGCTCCGCGGTCTTGATGTAGTCGGCGCCGGAGAACAGGCCGCCGACCGGGATGCCGGCGTCCTTGAACGGCGCGTGGTCACTGCGCCCGTCGCCCTCGGTCTCCGGCTCGGTGGCGATGCCCAGGCCGTCGAAGTACGTGGTGAACAGGGCGTCGAGGTTCGAGTCGTCGTCGTAGACGAAGTACCCGGGGTTCGGTGACCCGGTCATGTCGAAGTTCAGGTAGCTGGTGATCTTCCCGAGTTCCGCGCCGGGCAGGGAGTCCACGTAGTGCTCGGAGCCGAGCAGGCCGAGTTCCTCACCGCCCCACCAGGCGAACCGGACGGTCACGTCCGGCTGCGGGCGGGCCGCCGCGAACGCCTTCGCGACCTCCAGGATCGACGCCGAGCCGGAGCCGTCGTCGTTGATGCCGGGCCCGGCGCTGACGCTGTCGAGGTGGGCGCCGACCATGACCACCTTGCTCGGGTCGGTGCCCGGCAGCTCGGCGACCACGTTGTAGCTGGTGCCCCTGCTGGTGCTGAACTCCTGCTCGCTGACGGTGTATCCGGCCGCCTGCGCCTGCTGCTTGACGAAGTCGACGGAGGCCCGGTAGCCCGGCTGGCCGTCCGCGCGGTTCCCGCCGTTGGCGTCGGCGATCGACTGGAGGCTGGCCAGGTCGGCCGTGACGTCGGCGACTGCGATGTCCGGGGCCCCCGCGGCGACGGCCGGGTGGGCCGGATGCCCGCCCGCCCAGGT
>JBAUUM010000680.1:0-7127 GCA_049582705.1 Actinocatenispora sp. | reverse complement strand
GGAGTGCCCGGGCGACCGTGCGGCCCGGCACGGGAGGGCCCGGTGCGGGAGGGCCCGGTGCGGGAGGGCCCGGTGGGCCGGATGATGAGGCATGGCATCGCCTGTGGTCAAGCCAGGTCCCAGCTTGCAAAAAATTCGCTTGCACAGCGTTGATTTGAAGTGTCGAACGTGTATCGTCCCCGGCACGGCAGACCGTGCGACCGGGCCGGGAACCTCGGTCTGACCGTCAGCGAAACCCACGCGATGCGGACACATCCGCTTCTCGCGCCCGTGTGACGCACCGCGTGCGCCGGGTTCCTCTCGGCATCGGGTACGCAGTCAGTAATGCCGGTGGGAGGGGAAACCAAGCGTGTCAGCAGCACAGACACCGGCGGTCGCGCCGCCGGTGGAGGCCCGGTCAACGGAAACGTCCCTGCTGCGTCGGATCTGGCGCAGCTACGCCTTCCGCCGCGTCGGCAAGGCGCTCCTGACCATCTATCTGGTCGCCACCTTCACCTTCTTCCTGGTTCGCCTCCTTCCGGGCAATCCGGTCGAGGTCTTCATCAACACCCAGATGCAGCGCAGCGGCATGTCGTACGACCAGGCCGCGAACATGGCGAAGGGGCTGTACTCCTTCGATCCGGGCAAACCGCTGCTGGTGCAGTACTTCCAGTACCTGGCCGGTCTGGTGCACGGCGACCTGGGCTACTCGGTGGCGTCGCCGGGCACCACGGTCGGCAGCATCCTGGTCTCGTTCCTGCCGTGGACGCTGTTCAGCGTCGGGCTGGCGCTGATCATCAGCTTCTGCGCCGGGATCCTGCTCGGCATGGCGATGGCGTACTTCCGGGGCGGCGTACTGGACCACGTGCTGTCGATCCTCGGCTCGCTGCTGCACTCGATCCCGAACTACCTGCTGGCGATCATGATCGTGGTGTTCCTGGGCATCCAGCTCAACCTGTTCGACGTGAGCCGGATGCGCGGCGCGTACTCGCCCGGGGTGACGCCGGAGTTCAGCGCGGACTTCTTCTCCGACGCGATGTACCACGCGGGACTGCCGATCACGACGTACGTGCTGACCACGATCGGCTCGTGGATGCTGATCATGAAGTCCTCCACTGTGGAGACTCTCGGTGAGGACTACGTCACGGTAGCCCGCGCCCGAGGGCTGCGGGACCGGCGGATCGCCACCGCGTACGTGGGCCGCAACGCCGTGCTGCCGCTGTTCTCCCAGCTGGCCATCGCGGCCGGGTTCGTGGTCGGCGGCTCGATCCTGATCGAGCAGGTCTTCCAGTACCAGGGCATCGGCTATCTGTTGTTCAAGGCGGTCAACGACCGCGACTACCCGCTGATGCAGGGCATCTTCCTGGTGATCACGATCGCCGTGGTGCTCGCCAACCTGTTCGCCGACCTGCTGTACGGGCGCCTCGACCCGCGGATCCGACTGGGTGGAGGTGACCGGTGACCGCGACCGTCGGCACGAGCACCCTCGACGCGCCCACCCCCACGCCGAAACGCGCGGCGGCCCGGCCGAGCCGCAACGTGCTGCGCGCGCTGACCCGCAGCACCTCCGGCACGATCGGCTTCATCCTGGTCGCCCTCATCGTCCTGGTGTCGTTGATCGGTCCACTGTTCACCCCGGACTCGTTGCCGACCGACACCAACTCGATCTACCTGGCGCCCGGCGCCGGCCACCTGCTCGGCACCGACGCGTCGGGTCGGGACATCCTCGTCGAGGTCATCAACGGGGGCCGCACGGTCATCGTGGTCGGCTTCTCCGCGGCGCTGTTCTCCACCCTGATCGCGATCGTGTTCGGCTCGCTCGCCGCGTACCTGGGCGGCGTCGTCGACTCGCTGATCGTGGCGGCCACCGACATCGTGCTCACCGTGCCGCAGATCGCGCTGCTCGCCGTGCTCTCCTCGCTGTACCACCTGGACAACTCGATGCTGCTGGCCGGCCTGATCGGGATCCTGTCCTGGCCGACCCTGCTCCGGGCGGTGCGCGCCCAGGTGCTGTCGCTGAAGGAACGCGAGTACGTGGAGGCGGCGCAGCTGCTGGACCTGGGCACCACCCGGATCCTGTCGGTGGAGATCCTGCCGAACATGGCCAGCTTCATCGTCATGAACTTCATGATCGGCATGACGAACGCGATCTACGCGCTGGTCGGCCTCTACTTCCTCGGTCTGGCGCCGCTGGCCGGCGACAACTGGGGAATCATGCTGAACGAGGCGTGGACCCGCGGCGCGATCTTCGACACGGACAGCGTGTTCTACATCCTCTCCCCGGTGATCGCGATCAGCCTGCTGCAGCTGGGCCTGGTGATGATGACGCGATCCCTGGAGGAACTCCTCAACCCGCGGCTGCGGCAGGACTGAAGGGGCGCGGGTGACGGACATGAGCGACGTGACAGGACAGCGGCTCGGTGAACCCGCCGCGGCCGACGCGCCGGTGCTCTCGGTACGGGACCTGGTGGTCGAGTACCGGACCTCGACCGGGCCGGTACGCGCCGTCCGCGGCGCCACCTTCGACCTGCGTCCGCGCGAGAGCCTGGCGCTGGTCGGGGAGAGCGGCTGCGGCAAGACCACGCTCGGCCTGGCGCTGCTGCGCCTGCTGCCGAAGCTGGCCAGTACGCCACACGGCGAGGTCACGTTCCGGCGGGCCGACGGCACGGTGGTGGATCTGCTGGCGATGCGCCGCGAACAGCTGCGCCGGTTCCGCTGGAACGACGCTGCCATGGTCTTCCAGGGCGCCATGAACGCCCTGAACCCGGTACTGCGGATCGCCGACCAGATGCACGACACGATCCGCGCGCACCGGTCCATGTCGGGCGACCAGGCCCGCAAGCGGTGCGTCGAGGTACTGGACATGGTCCGGCTGGAACCCGACCGGGTACTGCCCAGCTATCCGCACGAACTGTCCGGCGGGATGCGGCAGCGGGTCCTGATCGCGATGGCGCTGCTGCTCGAACCGCGCGTGCTGGTACTGGACGAACCGACCACCGCGCTGGACATCCTGACCCAACGGTCCATCGTGGACGTACTGCAGGAGCTGCGGCGCGAGCTGGGCTTCGCGATGGTGTTCGTGACGCACGACCTGGCGCTGGCCGCCGAACTGGCCGACCGGGTCGCCACCATGTACGCGGGGCGGATCGTCGAGCTGGGCACCGCGCGGGACATCTTCACCGGGCCGCGGCATCCGTACACGGCGGGCCTGATCCGGGCGGTGCCGCCGGTGGTGGGCGAGGCGACCGAGATCAGTTCGATCCCGGGTGGCCCGCCGAGCCTGGCCGACCTGCCGTCCGGCTGCCCGTTCCGGGTCCGTTGCCCGCTGGCCGACGACGTCTGCGAACGGGCCGACCCGGATCTGGTCAACATCGGCGGGACCCACGAGACGGCGTGTCACTTCTCCGACCGCGTCGAGTTCGAGCGGGAGGTGGTCATCGATGGCGTCTGAGATCGGACCCGAAGCGGCGGCCGGCACCGAGGCGGCGGGCGGCACCGTGGCGGACGCGCCCGCCGGGGCGGGCGGCACCCTTCCGCTGATGTCGCTGTCGGGCGTCTCGCAGATCTTCCGGACGAAACGGGGCGAGATCCCCGCCGTCCGGGACGTGTCGCTGAACCTGTCCGCGGGCTCGGTGCTCTGCCTGGTCGGGGAGAGCGGCTCGGGCAAGACGACGACCGCGCGGGTCGCGGCCGGGCTGAACCGGCCCACGTCGGGCCGGGTGCTGTTCCAGGGCCGCGACGTGTGGGCCGCGGGCAAGTCGGAGTTCCGCGAGTTCCGCCGGTCGGTGCAGTACGTGCACCAGGACCCGTACGCGTCGCTCAACCCGATCCGCAGCGTGTTCGCCACCCTGACCGCGCCGATGAAGCGGCACGGCCTGGTGAACAACAAGGACGAGGCGTGGCAGCGCGCCGTCGAGCTGCTCGGCCGGGTGGACCTGACCCCGGCGGAGAACTTCCTGACCAAGTACCCGCACCAGCTGTCCGGGGGTCAGCGGCAGCGGGTCGCGGTGGCCCGGGCGCTGACCCTGGACCCGAAGCTGATCATCGCGGACGAGTCGACGTCCATGCTGGACGTCTCGATCCGGATCAGCCTGCTGGCGATGCTGACCCGGCTGTCGCAGGACCTGGGCGTCGGGTTCCTGTTCATCACCCACGACCTGGCCCTCGCCAAGTACTTCGGTCGGGACGGCGACATCGCCGTCATGTACCTCGGCCGGATCGTGGAGCACGGCCCGACCCGCTCGGTGATCTCCGCGCCGCAGCACCCGTACACGCAGGCGCTGCTGTCCGCGATCCCGGAACCGGACCCGGACCTCAACGAGCGGAAGCGGGCCGCCGGCACCCTGCTGCGGTCCATGGACACGCCGAGCCTGCTCCGGCTGCCGTCGGGCTGCACGTTCTACCCCCGCTGCCCCCGGTACGAGGAGGGCACCTGCGAGGCGAGCGTGCCGACGCTGCTGCCGGTGCCGGCCCTGGGCGCCCCCACGACGACCGTCGCGCCGCGGCTGGTCGCCTGCCACCTGGTCCACCGGGACGCCGCCGAGGAGGTGGGTGCCTGATGTTCAGCCCGCACCTGCTGCGCTTCGGTTTCCGCTGGGCCGTACTGATCTGCCTCGGCTCCGGTGCCCTGGCGCTCGCCGCGCCCGGCGGCACCCCGCAGTTCGTCATCTCGGTCTTCATGTTCGTCGCCGGGCTGTGCTTCACGGCCCTGCTCATCGTCCTCAGTCGTATCCCTGGCCGGTAGTCGCGTGCGTCCGCCGGCCCGGCCCAACCCCCATCCCAGAATTACCCGCTGATAGGGAGGATCGTGATGGCTCCCGAGCTGTCCGCAAGGAGCCTCGAGATCTCGAGGCGTCAGGTACTGCAGATCTTCGGTATCGGGGCGGCCGGGGCCGCGCTGGCCGGTACCGCGGCCTGCAGCCCGAGCGAGAAGGCGCAGGGCAAGGGCGAGTTCCACGGCGCCTGGCCCTACGAGGCCAAGCCCAAGGGCCACTTCAACATGGTCAACCCGCTGCCCGACGCCATCCTCGGCAACTACGGCATCTACATGGACGTCCTGCTGCCGCCGCCCGCCATGTACCTGTGGAAGGAGCGGAAGTGGGTCGCGCTGCTCGCCGAGGACGGTGGCTACTCGTTCGACGAGGCGGCCAAGACGTACACGGTGAAGCTGAAGAAGGGCCTGAAGTGGAGTGACGGCAAGGACGTCACCGCCAAGGACCTGGTCACCTCGCGCTGGCTGGCGTACATCATGCGCGACATCCTGTGGGACTACCTGGACAAGGTCGAGGCCACCGACGAGCTGACCACCGTCGCGCACATGAAGCAGCCGTCCACCGTGGTGGAGCGGTACATGCTGCGCTACCCGATCTACTCGGACGCCGTGTACGGCAAGTACGCGAAGCGGGCGCAGGACATCGTCGCGGCCGGCAAGGACATGGACAGCGCCGAGGGCAAGGCCCTCAACGCCGACTTCCAGAAGTTCCGGCCGAAGGAGGTCGTGGTCTCCGGCCCGTTCAACTTCGACTACGACAGCATCACCAACTCGCAGCTGACTCTGGTCAAGAACAAGACCGGGTACGGCGCGGACAAGACCCAGTTCGAGAAGCTGGTGCTGTTCAACGGCGAGGTGCCGGACGTGACGCCCGTCGTGGCGGCGAAGAACGTCGACTACGCCACGCACGGTTTCCCGGTGGCGAGCGAGAAGGCGTTCGCGAAGAAGGGGTACCGGATCCTCCGGCCGCCGACGTACGCCGGCTCGGCGCTGTACCTGAACCTGGACAAGCACCCCGAGTTCAAGGACAAGAAGGTACGGCAGGCGCTCGCGTACGCGATCGACCGCGGCACCAACGGCACCGTGGCGCTCGGCAAGTCCGGCGTGGGCTGCAAGTACATGGCCGGCTTCTCGGACAACCTGGTGCCGCAGTGGGTCTCGGACACCGGCAAGCTGAACTCCTACGAGCTGAACGTCGCCAAGGCGGAGCAGATGCTCAAGGAGGCCGGCTGGAAGAAGCAGGGCGGCCAGTGGGTCACCCCGAAGGGCAAGCCGGCCAAGTACGAGATCAGCTTCCCGGCCGAGTTCGCGGACTACTCGGCGTGTGGCCAGAACATCGCCGACCAGCTGAACAAGTTCGGCTTCAAGCTGACGCCGCGCGGTGTCACCCACGTGGAGCAGCCCCTGGACATCGACAAGGGCGACTTCGACATGGGCATCCAGACGTGGGGCGCGTCGACGGCGCCGCACCCGCACTTCGCGCTCAAGCAGGCGCTGTTCACCCACAACATCCCGGTCGCCTCGAACAACGGCGGTCGGGGCATCGGCTTCGAGCTGACCCAGAAGACCGACGCGTTCGGCACGATCGACCTGAAGAAGGTCGTCCTGGACGCGGCGGACGGGCTGGACGAGGAGGCGCAGAAGGAGAACGTGACGAGGGCGGCCATCGCCTTCAACGAGCTCCTGCCGATCATCCCGGTCTTCGAGCGGTACGGGAACAACCCGGCGCTGGAGGGCGAGCGGGTGAAGAAGTTCCCCGCGGACAACGACCCGATCCTGCAGAACGCTCCGTACGGCGACAACTTCGTCGTACTGCAGCTGCTGAACGGTGAGATCAAGCCGGTCTGACCGACGGCTCCCTGGGGTGCGGCGACGTTCGGTGAGTCGCCGCACCTCACGAGGGGCCGACCACCCGTTCCGTGCGGCGACACGACGGGTGGACTTTCCGGCCCCCGCCACCCTGAGTACGCTCATGCACCATGTCCGCGCGTGACCGCCGCCGTCGGGGCCTGGTGCCCACCACCCTGTTCTGGGTGGGTGCCGCACTGGCACCGCTGGCCGGCATCGTGCTCTGGTTCGCCGAGGGCGGCGGGCCGCTGCGCGCGGCCGCGGTCCTGGCGATCCTCGGCACCGTACTGGTCGGCCTGTCCGTCGTGCTGCGCCGGGACCCCGACGCGGTACGGCTGGACCTCCAGGAGAACCTGCTCGCCGAGATGGACGCGCTCCGCACGGACCTGGGCGAGGCGCTGACCACGGCGGCGCAGAACTCCAACCAGGCGCTCGCCGCGGAGGTCGCCGAGCTCCAGCAGCAGGTGGACTCGTTGACCACCGCCAACCGGCGGCGCGCCGAGGTACTGCGGGGCGAGCAGTCCGGCAC
>JBAUUM010000679.1:0-2167 GCA_049582705.1 Actinocatenispora sp. | reverse complement strand
GCCGCGGGCACGCGGCCCTGCGGCGGGGTGCCCGCGTCCACGCCGACACCGTCCGCCGGCGTCGGGTGAGGATCGTTGATCATCAGTACGCCACCGACACGAAAGCTGGACAGATCGGGCACCGCTCCGGCACGCGAGAACCACGCGGCAGCACATGCCACCGCGCGGTGACGACGTAATCTCTGACGGTGATCAGAGCCATGCCGTCGCGGATGTCTCGGCTCCCGACGCTGTCATGACCACAGTCTGACACCGTGACGTACGGTCGGCACACCGGCGGCACCGGCACCGCGATCCGGACCCGGTTGCGGCTTTCGTCGTACCCCGGGCCTACCGTTCCGATCGTGCCCCCACCCGCTGATCAGGCCCCGAGCGCCGGCTTTCACCAGCAGTCCATCGACGAGCTCGGGCAGCCGCTGTCGACCACGACCTTCGTGGTGGTGGACCTGGAGACCACCGGCGGCGCGCCGGCCGACGCGGGCATCACGGAGATCGGCGCGGTCAAGGTCCGCGGCGGCGAGATCCTCGGCGAGTTCGGCACGCTGGTCAACCCGGGCGCCTCGATCCCGCCGTACATCGCCGTGCTCACCGGCATCAGCGACGTGATGGTGGCCGCGGCGCCACCGCTGGTGGAGGCTCTGCCGAGCTTCCTGGAGTTCGCCAAGGGCTCGGTGCTCGTCGCGCACAACGCGCCGTTCGACGTGGGCTTCCTGAAGGCGGCCTGCGCCCTGCACGGATACCCGTGGCCAACCTTTCCGGTGGTCGACACGGTCACCCTGGCCCGGCGGGTACTCACCCGCGACGAGGTGCCGAACTGCAAGCTCAGCACGCTGTCGCGGTTCTTCCGCACCGACACCGAGCCGTGCCACCGGGCGCTGGCCGACGCGCGCGCCACGGTCGACGTCCTGCACGGCCTGCTGGAGCGGGTCGGTTCGCAGCGGGTGGACACACTCACGGAGCTGACCGAGTTCTGCCGGGCGGTGAGCCCGGTGCAGCGGCAGAAGCGCTCTCTCGCCGAGGGCCTGCCGCACGAGCCCGGCGTGTACGTGTTCCGGGACGCCACCGACCGCCCGCTCTATGTGGGCACCTCCGGCGACATCGCGACCCGGGTGCGCAGCTACTTCACCGCCGCCGAGACTCGGGCCCGGATGTCGGAGATGCTCACCGCGGCGACCCGGATCGAGGCGTTGACGTGCGCGCACGCACTGGAGGCGAACATCCGGGAGCTGCGGCTGATCGCGGCCCACAAGCCGCCGTACAACCGGCGGTCGAAGTTCCCGGAACGGGTGCACTGGCTGAAGCTGACCGCCGAGGCGTACCCACGGCTGTCCCTGGTCCGCAAGATCTCCGACGACGGCGGCTGCTACCTGGGGCCGTTCTCGTCCCGCCGCACCGCGGACCTGGCGGCCACCGCCGTGTACGACGCGATCCCGTTGCGGCAGTGCACCCAGCGCCTGTCGCCCCGGCGGGTCAGCCCGTCCTGCGCGCTGGCCGAGATCGGTCGGTGCGCGGCGCCCTGCGAGCACCAGGTCACGATCGAGCAGTACGCGGGCTACGCCGAGGCGTTCCGGGAGGCGACGCACGGGGACCCGGCCGTACTGGTGGACCGGCTGCTGGACCGGATCGGCGTGCTGGCCGGCGAGCAGCGCTACGAGGAGGCCGCCACCGTGCGCAGCCGGCTGGTGGCACTGCTGCGGGCCACGGTACGGATGCAGCGCCTGCGGTCGGTGACCTCGCTGGGTGAGGTGGTCGCAGCCCGGCGCGACGCGGTCGGCGGCTGGGAACTGGCCGTGGTCCGGCACGGCCGGTTGGCCGCCGCCGGGGTCGCACCGGCCGGGGTTCATCCACGGGTGACGCTGGACGTGCTGCTGGCCACCGCCGAGACGGTGCGTCCCGGGATCGGGCCGACGCCGTGCGCAAGCGCCGAGGAGACCGAGAAGATCATGGGCTTCCTGGAGCTGCCGGACACCAGGTTGGTCTCGGTCACCGGCAGCGACGCGGTCGGCTGGGCGTGCCCGGTGGGCGGCGCGGAGCGCTTCCGTGGCCTGCTCAGCAAGGCCGAGGCGGCCCGTTCCACGGCGGACCCGCTCGGCGGGCCGGGCCTGCCCCGGCCGCTGCACCGCCCGACGCGCGCCACCGCCTGACCGACGGCAGATCCCTCTTCCCG
>JBAUUM010000678.1:0-2842 GCA_049582705.1 Actinocatenispora sp. | reverse complement strand
CCGCAGCAGCGCCATCCGCTGCGGCCCGCAGGCGACCCGGCGGGCACCCGGGAACGGCCACCGTGGCGCGCGCGCGGTCGGGCGCCAGACGATCCACCGTACGTGGTAGCGCGCCAGCAGCCGGTTGCGCTCGGTCCGGGTCGCCGGTTGCCAGCCCAGCATCCTCTCCTCGGCGATGACCCGACGTGACTCGTCCGGCACGCCCGGCGAGGGCCACGGCGGCTCGACCGTGCGCAGCCCGTACACCGGCAGCTGCCGGCGGACCAGCCAGTAGTTGGCGATTCCGGCGCCACCCCCCGCGACGTGCGGCGAGATCCAGGACATCGGCGGGTACGGCGGCAGGGCGTCGGTCCGCCGCTCCGCCGACGCCCGCTGCGCGTCGGGCAGCGCCCGGGCCACCGCCCAGGCGTTGGCGTTGCCGCCGACCACCAGCGCCACGCCGGTCAGCCCGGCCAGCGCCCCGACAAGTGCCCTCGACGCGGCGGTCAGCCGGCGGCGCGCGTCCCAGGACTCGGCGAGCAGCACGGCGAGGGCGAGCTGTCCGGGCAGCGCCACCCCGGGCCCGAGCCGCCCCAACGACCAGACGTGGGTCAGCCCACCGACCACCGCGCCGGCACCGCACACGGCCGCCGTCCAGAACAGCGGGTCGCTGCGCGCGGCGCGCAACCGCCACAGCAGCGCCGGCACGGTGAGTACCAGGAGCAGGAAGTTCTTGCCAAGATCCCGGTAGAGCGGGTAGTGGATGCTGTCGAACGTGGCCTTGTCGCCGAACATCGAGGTCATGTCGATCCAGGGCCACCGGGTGGCCAGCACGCCCGACAGGACGGCGGTCACCGCGACGAGCAGGACCCGACGGGGTGCCACCCGCAGCCGGCCCAGCAGGGTGATCCCCACCGACACGCCGGCCAGTACCGCGGTGAACGGATGGATCAGCAGGACCAGCCCGGGCAGCACGGCGAACACCGCGACGGCGTACGCCCGGCGCACACTGTCGACCCGCAGCGCGGTGCGCCAGGCCTCGAACCACAGGGCCGCGGCCAGCACGCTGGGCCAGGTGAAGCCGACGGTCATGGTGCCCAGGGACGGGAAGCCCGACCAGAACCACGCCCCGGTGCCCCACAACAGGCACAGCAGCACGAGCGCCACCGGCGGCGCCCAGCGGGCCGCGGTGAACACCCGGACCAGCCGGTACCAGGCGGTCAGCAGCAGCGCGGTGCAGAACAGCCCGGCGGTGGTGAGCACCGTCCACACCGACAGGCCGGTGGCCTTCACGAGCCAGCCCAGCACCATCGCCCAGGGCGAGAAGTACGCGAAGGGCGCCCGTTCGCCGGTGAGCGGTTCGAGCGGGTGCAGCGGATGGCGGGCCACCTCCGACACCGTCGCCGCGTGGATCCAGCTGTCCGACACCCATTCGCCGCGGGTGGCCGTGACACCGAACAGCACCAGCAGCAGAACGCCGAGCAACAGGTAGCAGAGGGCGGCGGCCGGGTGGTGCGGGGAGTGCGTCGGCTCCGCCGGGCGATCCGCCGCGGTGAGAGGTGGCGTCGTCACGGCCGAAACCCTACGGCACGGTGGGGACGGTTCCGATCTCACCGTCAGCAAGTGCGTGTTAACTCTTATCTTGCCTATCTGGCGCTATAACGCGATACTTGGTTCGGCTCGCATGAAATCGCACCAATCCTCTGCCCCGGGTTCCCTCCCCGAGGCTGCCCCGTGCGAGCCGACCCCACAGCGGGCGCGTCACCCCGGACGCGTCCCTCAGCCCGGGAGTGTCTGTATGAGACTCACCAGGTCCTCGTTCCGTCGTGCCGCCGTCGCCGCAGTGGCGGTCGCGGCGGGCGCCCTCGTCGTCGGAGTTCCGGCGCAGGGCGCACCAGCCCCCTCCGCGAAGGCGCAGGCCGCCACCGCGGATTCACTCGCCACCCAGCTCGGTGACCGCACCGCGGGCAGCTACCGCGACGCGTCGGGCCGGATGGTCGTCACGGTCACCGACGCCTCCGCGGCGCGCACCGTCAGCGCGGCGGGCCTGACCGCCAAGGTGGTCAAGCACAGCGCCACCGAACTGCGTGGCGTGACCAACGCGTTGGACGCCTCCGCCAAGATCCCCGGCACGGCGTGGGCGGTCGACCCCCGGACCAACCAGGTCCTCGTGTCGGCGGACAGCACCGTCACCGGCGCCAAGATGCACCAGCTGACCTCGGTCACGTCGCGGTACGGCGACGCGGTCCGGGTCCAGCAGGTCGCCGGTGCGCTGCGCACCCGGATCGCCGGCGGCGACGCCATCTACGGCGGGCAGTACCGCTGCTCGCTGGGCTTCAACGTGGTGTCCGGCGGCACCTACTACTTCCTGACCGCGGGCCACTGCGGCAACATCGCCAGCTCCTGGTACGCCGACGGCGGCCACACCAGCCTGCTGGGCAACACCGCGGACAGCTACTTCCCGACCAACGACTTCGCCATCGTGCAGTACTCCAGCAGCTCGCACAGCGGCGATGTCGACCTGTACAACGGCAGCCACCAGGACATCACGTCGGCCGGCAACGCCTACGTGGGTGAGTCCGTGAAGCGCAGCGGCAGCACCACCGGCGTGCACCCGGGCACCGTCACCGGGCTCAACGCCACGGTGAACTACGCCGAGGGCACCGTCTACGGCATGATCCAGACGAACGTCTGCGCCGAGGGCGGCGACAGCGGCGGCTCGCTGTTCGACGGTGGCACCGCGCTGGGTCTGACCTCCGGCGGCAGCGGCAACTGCTCCTCCGGTGGCACGACGTTCTTCCAGCCCGTCACCGAGGCGCTGAGCTACTACGGCGTGAGCGTCTACTAGGCCTCATCCCTGAAG
>JBAUUM010000677.1:0-8724 GCA_049582705.1 Actinocatenispora sp. | reverse complement strand
TTCCCGGCTAGCGTGCCCGCAGGGTGAAGACCACGACGCCGGCTGTCACCATCTGGGTCCCGGCGCGCTGAGCGGTCGCTCGAATGCAGGTGGGCGACGCGTGCGGCTCGTGGTCTGGCCACACGGGCCGGGGGGCGCGATGGACACGGCACAGGACGGTCACACCGACTCGCGGCAGGACGCCGGTGCCGGGCATGGGATCCGGTTGGTGGTCGACTACGGCACGGCTACGACACGGGCGCTGCTGTGCTGGCCAGATCAGCGACGGATGCCGCTTGTGACCGATGACGGCGATCCGCACTGGCCGTCCGGGGTGTTCGTCGGTGGCGACGGCGCGCTGACCGCAGGGCCTGAGGCCGTGGCCCTGGCCGGGGGCAGCCCGGATGGGCACACGTGCTTGTGTCGTGATCTGAAAACACATCTGACCCGCGAGCATGTCACCATCGGTGAGCGGAGTATCGATCCGGTCGCTGGTGTCGCTGCGGTACTGCATCGGCTGGCGCAGCAGGCGCAGCAGTTGTCACGTCTTCCCGTCACGGGACTCACGCTCACCACGCCGGCTGGGTGGGGTCCGCGGCACCGCACCGCGCTGCGGGCCGCCGCGCAGCAGGCCGCACTGCCGGAACCGCACCTGGTGGCGGTGCCGGTGGCTGCCGCGTGGCTCCTGCTCGCTTCGGGTACCGCGCAGCTGCCGCCAGGCTCCGCCCTGCTCGTCTGTGACGCCGGCTGGAGCGGGTTCGAGGCCAGCCTGCTGGTCCGCACCACCACCGACTTCGTCGTGCTGGCCACTGCCCACACCACGCACGCCGGTGGCCGGGCCGTCCGTCAGGCAGTGTCCAACCAGCACCAGACCGAACCATCCACTATGGACCCATCTCGGGTTGCGGCTCCGCCGGCAGTGGAGTCCGCGGCGACGTCAGACAGGGCCGCACTTGAGCGCGGCCAGCAGGTCACCACCCACGCCCTGCACACCCCCACCCATGTATCGGCTGCGCCCACCACAACGCCGTCATCTTCCCTGCTCCCGATCAGCCGTGAACTGGCCACAAAACTGCTGCAGCCCATTGCTGAGCAGGCCGCTCAGACCACCGCGTCCGTGGTCGACGCCGCCAGCGTCAACCGTGCCGATCTTGTCGGGACATACATGGTCGGCGGCTCGCTCACCGACCCGGTCCTGGCCGCCCTCGCCGAACAAGGACTCCAGCCGACACCCGTCCCGCAAGCGGAGTTCGCCGCCGTCCTCGGCGCCGCTCACACACCGCTGCCTCGCCAGCCCATCCCCCGCCCGGCGCACCCAACGAAGCAGTGGTATCCCCTGCCCGCGATCAGCGCGGCCGTCGCCGGTTCCTGCTCGATCGCGTTGGGCTTTCAGGCCATCGGCTCCAGCCAGATCGGCGGCACCTTCACCAGCTTCCCCGTCCTCAACTGGGGCGAGTACGCCATGGCCTGCTGCTGCGCCATGCTGGCCACCACCGCCGTCGCCCACACCCCGACCCGGCCACCCACAGCACCAGCCGCCCGCGGTGGGTTGCGGGTACCGCGCCTGGTCTACGCCGCCAACGCCGGTATCGTCGCCGCGCTGCTGTGCGCCGCGGCCGGCGTCACGGCCATCGGTCTGCCCTTGTCGATCGGCAGCTACCTACGCTGGGCGCTACTGCCCGCCCTACCCATCGCATTACTGGCCAGTCTCCTGGGCATCCTCAGCCTGCGCTACCCACACGAGGCCGCCCGCACCGAACCCGCCGGACGACGCCGCTGGTTCCCCCTCGAAGCCACCGCCACCGCCACCCTCGGCATGATCCTGCTGCAGATCCCGTTCTCCTCCCACACCGACCTCTCCGCCTGGGACCTGCTGCTGACCACATTCGGCACCGACGGCGCCAACGCCGCCTACCCCATCCTCGGCCACACCGGCAGCGCCCTCATCGGCATCGGCACCGCCCTGGCCGCCACCACCACCGCACGGTTCCGACTGCTCACCGTCCCGACCGCCGCCGCCATCACCGCCCTCACACCCATCACCCTGACCACCACCCTCGGCGTCGCCTTCATCGCCGCCGCCACCCTCTGGTGGACCATCCGGACAGCGCGACTCTTGATCGCCGTCGCACCCCGCTGGCGGCCCCACGCCCCGCACAGCCAGCCACCCACACTGCTGTAGGTACCAAGTCCCGGTTCAGGCCAGCCACGCTGGAAGCGGGCCAGCCATCAGCAATGTGAAGGCGGGACAGACAGGGCGGCTTCGATCAGGAAGCGGTGCGCGTGGTAGGTGAACCGGCCATCACGGCGGATCACCCGGTCCACCGCACGCAGCTGGTCGTCGAAGTCTGCAACAGAGAAGTTCGGCACCTGCCAGGAGACAGCCCGTAGATGGTAGACCAGCGCTCCGATGTCATGGACGTGATGAGGGATCATCTGCTCCTGCGCGGCGAGGACCGTCAGGCCCTCTGCACGCAGCTGCTCGACCGCAGTCTCCAGCGTCCAACTGTCGGGATCGATGGCGGGATCTGCTCCCAGCGCGGTGTTGATCTCCAGGGCTTCGCGGCTGCCCACCTGCTGGGTCAGGAACCGGCCGCCTGGGGCTAGTACGCGCGCCATTTCGGAGGCAACAAGCTGGGCGTGGCGGTTGAGCACCAGCTGGCACCAGTCGTCGGCGACAGGTAGGGCAGCGCTCGGTGAGGTGGCCAGCACCTGTACGCCCAGCGGCGTCAGACGCTGTCGTGCGACCGCCACATTTGGCTCGAAGGCTTCTGTTGCCACGCTGCCGGGCGCCGGCCTGAGGGATGCCAAGACTTCGCCGCCGCCGGTGTCGATGTCCAAGACCGGTGCGGCGTGCGCCACCAGGCGTCGGGCCCGCGTCAGGTAGTCCCACGCCAATTCCTCGCCGACCAGACGACCGTGAAGCCAGGAGAAATCCCATCCGGCGAATGGAGCAGCGGCAGCCTCGGCCACAAGATTCTCGTACGAGCCTTGACACATGACACTTCAGAGTAGGGACCGGCAAGCAGCAAGACGACGCATATTTGTTCGCGGCGGCTCGTGGCCAGCGGTCGCCGTGAGCCACGGATGTAGACAAGCCACGGACATGGTCAGACGTCGGCCGACAACACAAGCCTCAGCCTGGTCAACCAGACCTCTCATATCGTCTAGCTCCTGAATGGTGGCCGAAGACGGCGAGCTCTCGGCGACACGAACGTGCTGTCGTCGAGAGCTCGCCAGCTTCGGCCGATGCTCGAGCCGGATGCTGGCTGATTGTCAGGCCGTGCGTACGCCGGCCTGCGGGTGTGCGGCATGGCCGCTGCGGGGGATGAGATCTGCGGCGGCGTCGGCGTGGGTGCGTTGCAGTTCCAGGATGACCGAGGTGTAGATGTTGGCGGTCATGGCGAGGGTGGCGTGGCCTAGCGTTTCCTGGATTTCTTTCATATCGGCGCCGCCATGGCGTAGGTAAGTGGCGGCGCAGTGCCGTAGGTCGTGCAGGCGGACGGGTGGTAGGCCGCTTCGGGTGATGAGGCGTTCGAACCGGTCGCTGACGGTCTGCGGGTGCCATGGTCGGCCGTCGGGCCGGACGAAGAACAGCCCGGTGTCGGGCCAGTCGTGGCTGGTGGCGCGCCAGCGTTGCCGCTGGGACAGGTACTCGCGTAGCACTTCGACGGTCTTGGGTCCGAGCGGAACCATCCGGTCGCCGGCGTCGCTCTTGACGGGCCGCACGATGGGTGTGTAGCCGACGGTGGTGATCTGCTGGACGACGGTCATGTCTCCGGCGTCGAGGTCGACGTCGTGCTCGCGCAGCCCGCAGGCCTCTCCTCGGCGGAGCCCGCGGTACAGGATCAGCAGGAACATCGCGTACAGGGCCCGGTCGTGGAGGTGGGTGTAGTCGAGGAACTGGCCGGCCTGTTCCGGCAGCCAGACCATGACTGGGCTGGGTCGCTCGCCGGTCGCTGTCCATCGGTCGATGGCCTTGGCGGTCCAGACGCGTGCTTTCGGTTTGCGTCCCGTTTCCAGTTCCACACCTACGGCGGGGTTGGTCGGGATGAGTTTGGCCTTGGTGACCGCGTCGTTGAGTGCCTTGCGCAGGGTGGCGTGCAGCCTGCGCATGCTGGTCGGTCCTATCGGTCGCCGGCCTTTCACGCCGGCCCTCACGGCAGGGTCGCTGCTGTCCCGGTCGGCTCGGATCTGTGTGTTGCGTTCCTCCAGGGTGGTGAACATGGCCTGGATGTGAGGGGTGCGCAGCGCCTGGAGGGGTATCTGGCCGAGGTGTGGGATCAGGTGATGGCGGAGGTGGTCGCGGTAGCCGAGCAGGGTCTTGTCTGCCAGGCCTCTCCGGCCGTCGAGCCACTGGGTGAGGTAGTCGCCGGTGGTGGTGGGTATGGAGGCGGGTACTCCGGCGCGGATGCGGGTGGCGACCTCGTCGCGGTCGGGTAGTGGGGCGCCGGGTGGGCAGTCTTTCAGCAGGTCACCGATCTGCACTGCCAGGATGTCGTCTCCGGCCGCCAGTTCGAGTAGGCCGCGGGCGTGGTCGCGTTCGCCGCCTGCGGCGTCGCGGGTGTCGAATCCGCTACGGCGCAGCTGTCGGCGTCCACGGCCGGGCGGGGCGGGGAGTTCGAGCTGGTAGCCCCACGTGCCGTGGTGTGGGTGCCAGGCGCCGCCGGGTCGCCGCAGCCGTGGGCACCGGCTGCCCAGGCGGCGGCCGGTGCCGGGGTCGGTGCAGGTGCAGCGCTTGAACAGCGATCCGTGTGTCAGGGTCCGGCTCACCATGGGTCGTCTCCATCGAGGTTCGACGCGTCGAGGTCGCGCGCGCCGGGGGTTGTGATGTGGTCGTGGTGATCCACGCTTCGCCGCGGGTCGGTGGTCAAGTCCGCCGTTGGCGTGGCCAGGCCGAGGGCGGTCAGGATGCCGGCGACCGGGACCCGGTAGCGCGACCCGGCGCGCAGGATCGGCACGGGGAACTGGCCGTCGCGGGCCAACTGGTAGGCCAGGGCCCGGCCGAGGCCGAAGATCCGACCGGCGGTGGGGAGGTCGGTGACTGCCCCGAGGGCACGGATCCGCTGCTCGGTCCACACCTCGCGGTCGCGGGGTGTGGGGTTGCTGGTCGAGTGGGTGTTCACGGCTGGGTGCTCCGATCTTGTGAAGACGTGATGTCGGGCAGGTCCTCGCGCGGTTCGGCGGCGGCGCCGGACACGAAGACCAGGACGTCTTCGTGGGTGATCAGATGCAGGGGTGTGCCCGCGGTGCGGGCGCGGCGGACCTGCTGGAGTTGGAAGAACGACGGGCGGGCGACGAGCCGGTCGTCGCGGACCGCGGCCAGGAGTGCCACGCACCGGTCGACCGGGGTGAGGCCGGCGCGGATGCCGGCACCGATTACCGCGGAGGGCAAATCCACCAGCTGCCCGTGTTTGCGCCACGGGCGGGCGGTCACGACCACGACCCCGCCCGGCTTGAGCAGGGTGTGGCAGCCGGCCAGGATCTGCGCGAATCCGTCGGCCAGGCCGGTCAGATCCCGGTAGGCCAGGTTGCCGCGGTCGGTGCCGTCGTTGTAGACGTTGTCGGCCTTGGCCACTCCGTCCGGGCCGGGCCGGACCAGTCCGTGCACGGTCGGCCCGTACGGGGGTGAGGTCACCACCAACGACACACGGCCCGCGAGCGCGCCGGGGATCAGGGTCAGGATGCTGGTGGAGTCGCCGCGGATCACGCCCGCTCGGCCGGCCGCGCCCTGGGTGTGGGCGTGGCGGATGTTGGCATCGGCGATGTTCGACCACTGCGGTTCGTACTCCACGCCCAGCGCGTCTCGTCCGGCGTGGATGGCCTCCACCAGGGTGGTGCCGATCCCGCACATCGGGTCCAGCACCAGGTCGCCGGGTTTCGTGTAGGCGTGGACGGCGTGCGCGGCGATGGCCGGCAGCATCCTGGCCGGATGCCGCCCTGACTCCGCGACGTAGCGGCCCCGGCGCTGGACCGGTCCGGTGGCCTGGGCGGTGGCCCACACCGACAGGTCGTCACCAGCCATCGGAATGCCGTGCTGCGGCTGGCCTGACTGCGACTGCACCGGACCTGGGTCGTGGTGTTCAGGCACGGCGATCACCGCCCGTGCGGCCGTGCCCGGACGGCGCGGAGCGCGATGGCCCGGGCTGGGGCCGACCGAACACGAACACGTCCACATGCGCCCGCTGATGCGTCACGGCCAGCTGCTGACCGCTGTCGTGATCCAGGGTGAGCAGCTCCTCATCAGTGGCGTGGTAGACGAAGCAGTCGCCGTCGGTGGTGGCGGTGAGCGCCACGATGTGCTGCAGGTAGCCCAACCCGACCTCGGCCGCGGCATCCACCACCGGCGACAGGTCCTCCGGCGTGGGTGGTGTACCGGGTGGGGCGGCGACGACGAGGATCAGGCACCCGCCGCTACGCAGCAGGCGAGTGCAGCCGGTCAGCAACCAGGCGAGACGCGCCCGGTTGGCCGTATCGGTGTCCTCCAGCGGCCAGGAGGCCACCACGAGACTGGTCGCGCCCTGCAGCGCACCGCCGGGCGGCAGATCAGCCACCGGGTCATCGGGTCCAGGAAGGTCAGGGTCGGTGAGGTCATCACCGAACCAGGCATTGACCTCCAGCGAGTCGTCGTCCCGGTGGCGTGCCGCCTCGTGGCCAGAGCCGGTGTCGTCGGACAGGCCGGTGTCGGTGGCGGGGCCGATGATCAGGCTGGAGGCGGGGGTGAACCAGGCCGGGTGGTGCTCCCGGCCGCCCGCGGCGCACGCGGCGCCCAGCGCGTGGCCGGTGGTCAGGTCGACCACCGTCTGCCCGGGGCGGCTGTAGGCGGCCACCAGGCGGGTGGCCAGTCGGGTACTGATGGCGCGGCCCGCGTCAGCGGGGATGGTGGCGGTGCGCCACACGGTGATCGGGACCGGCGGATCGCCGGGCACCACATCCATGTGGGCCGGGTCGATCCCGACGGGATCGACGGTGGAGTCGGGATGGGGGTTGGGGTGTTGCGGCGTGTGCTCGCTCATAGCGTGTGGGCTCCACGCCGCGTCGTGCTGCGCTGACACCCTCGAACCGGCGTTTGTCAGCTCTGGCGAACACCCCTGTTTCTACAGAACTCTGACAGTGCCCATCGAGGCCGTCAGCGGGCGTGGCAGCGCGGCAAGGAGCAGGCGTCATGGCTGTGACGGACGAACCAGGCCCCGCCGGGACGGTGGAGGTGATCGGGGGCAAGCGGTGTGCTTGGCTGGTTGCGTGGAGCTGTCCATCGACACAGGCAACGTGTCCCTACCCGCCACGCTGGACGCGCCGACCGTCGGGCCGGCGCGCGGTGCGGTGGTTGTTCTGCACGGCTCTGCCATGCCGCGGCGCTCGTACTTTCTGTACGAGCACTTGGCGCGTGAGCTACCGCGAGCAGGCGTCGCAGTGCTGCGTTTCGACCGCCGCTCATCTGTGCAGGGCGATGTGCCCTTCACCGTCCAGGCCGACGACGCCGTGGCGGCCGTCGCCCAGTTTCGCCGCCGGATTGGAGACGTCCCGGTTGGCCTGTGGGGCTGGAGTCAGGGCGCCTGGCCCGCGTCAGCGGTCGCGGCCCGCCGGCCAGAACTGGTCGCCTTCCTGGTGCTGGTCGCTGCCAGCGGCGTGAGTCCAGCGGTCCAGATGCGGTACGGAACGGCGCAGCAACTGCTCCAGCGTGGCTACGGCGACTCCGACCTCGCTGAGTTGGCCCGCCTACGCGAGGCGCTCGAATGCGTCGTCCGCGGTCACTTCGACCGTGCGACCGCCCAGGCAGTCGTCGACCGATACGCCGATCGGCCGTGGTTCCCGCTCGCGCATGTCCCCCGTGACCTGGCCAGTCACCCCGGTACGTGGGCGGACATGGACTACGACCCGCAGCCAGTCATCGCGCAGGTGAACTGCCCGACGCTGCTGTTCTACGGCGAGTCCGACGAGTGGACCCCGGCCGAGGAAAGCATCGCCGTGTGGCGGCACGTCGCCGGCACCCACGACTTGACCATCCACCGGCTCGCCGGATGCACCCACATCCCCACCCCCAACGGTGCCGACACCCTCGAATCCGTCAGCCCGGACTACACCAGCACGCTGCTCGACTGGATAGGCGAGCAAGTCAGCCACGGACCCAGGTAACGCAACTACGCGAGTACCCGGTGACGCCGACACGAATAACCGCGCATTATTACGCACAGTGACGTTCCGGGCGGTGTTGGTCAGTCTGCGGTAGGGCCAGCCAGGGCCGTCCCGGTGGGGCCTGGTTCGTCCGTCACCTTCAGGCGTCAGGAGACCGACGGCGGCCAGCGGTAGCCGCGCCACTCGTCCCACGTCGCGAATCCCGCCGGTGGGTCATCAACGGGTTCACTGCCGTCGAGTTCGCCGCGCGTGGGGATCTCGATGATGGCAGCCCACTCGGCGAGTTCCTCATCGGACATGGGCCACGTCGTGTCTGGCGCTTCGGCTTGCCGCTGATCGAGTCGCCTGCGCTGCTCGGCCGGGGTGAGTTCGAAATAGCGCATCTCCACCGTCGCGCCCACGTCTGCTGCGGCCTGACGCAGCGCGGAACGCTCGTCTCGACTCCAGAGACCGAAGTCGATCACGACGTTGTTGCCCAGCTTGAGAGCGCGCAGCCCGATCTGGACAAGCCGTCCTTCGATCACGTCGCCCGCCGATGGCGGATTCTCGTGCCCGTAGAGGGCCTTCACCCATTCGTCCTTCGTGAAACGAAGCGCATCGCGCTCGATC
>JBAUUM010000676.1:0-3781 GCA_049582705.1 Actinocatenispora sp. | reverse complement strand
GCGCCCCCGTGGCGTCGGTCCCGGCCGCTCACCTGTCGGCGGCCGGACAGGACACTATGTCCTCGACGCGGGTCCGGGCAGGATGAATCTGCACGGTGAGGCTTCCCGGCGGTGTGGATCTGCTGGGTGAGGCGACCTCGGGCGGGACCGTTCCGCCTGGTGACGCTGCACCGGCGGTACTGATCTGCTGCGTGTGGCCGTCAGCGGGCCGGGCCGTGCGGCGGTGGGTCCGCCCGCCGGCCCAGCGCCAGGCAGAGGTCGTACCGGGCGGACGGTGAGTCGAGCACCGAGCGTTGGATGAGGTTCTCGACGCGCATCAGGCGTTTGCGGACGCCTGACGCCGAGACGCGCAGCGCCGCGGCGGTCGCACCGATGCTGGCGCGGTGGTCGAGCCAGGCGCGCAGCGTGTCGGTGACGCGTGGATCGCAGCCGCGCAGCGGCTCCGTCAGCAGTTCCGCCCAGTACCGGACGTCCGGCCGGGTCAGCAGCTCGTCGAGCGTGGCGTCCGGCCCGCCGGCGGGGGAGTACAGCTGGACGGCGAGGTTCAGCCGCGCCTGTGTGGACACCTCCGTGAGGTCCACGCCGAGCAGTTCGGTGATGAGCCGCAGCCGGGCGGACAGGGTGTTGCGGTGCAGCTTGAGGTGCCGCACGGCCAGGCCGTGGAAGTTCAGCCACGAGGCGAGCGTGAACATGAGTTCCTCGGCGTCCGGGTCCTGCGAGCGGCCCGGAGTGTACGTCGCCAGCGGTGCCAACGTCCGCGCGGCCCACCCGGCGCCGACGCCGGCCAGGATCTCGGAGAGTTCGCCCTGCGCCCGGTACGCGGCGTACCGGTCGGGGTGGTGCCGGGCGACGGACAGCGCGTGGAAGGCCTGCCGGTACGCCGGTCCGAAGTCCGCGACCGGCGCCGCCGGACTGCTACCGATCCGGCAGGAGGAGTCGCTCGCGGCGAGGCCCTTCAGCGCCTCGACGAATCCGTCGGCGTCGGAGCGGGCCAGTACGATGATGTGTCGGGTGTAGACCGGGCAGCGGACGATCCAGGCGGCGTCGGCCGCCGTCCGGGTGCACCACCGGAGCATGTCGGTCAGCGGGCGACCGATGCATTCGACGAGGTGTACCCGGATCGTGTCGGGCAGCTGCGGGCCGAGAGTGTTCGCGGCCCGCCGGGCGCCCGCCGTCGCCCCGGCGAGCAGCAGGTGCAGCACCGCTTCCCGGCTGCGCGCCTCGGCCCGGTCCAGCTGGGCCTGCCGGGACCGGTTGGCGCGCATCTGCCAGGCCAGCGCCAGCGGCACCGTCGAGTCGGCCAGCAGCGTGCGCTGGGCCGGCAGGATCCGCTGCCCCGCGTTCCCGGTCACCACCAGCACCGGGCACGGCGACGCGACGGCGACCGGCAGCAGGACCACGGGACGGCTGTCGAGCGAGGTCGAGACCGGGGCCTGACGGGTCGAGACCGTGTCGATGTCCGAACCCAGTCGGTGCAGTACCGGATCGTCCCGGGGGACCGTGGACGGGTTCACCAGTACCGCGTGGCAGTCGAGCCGTTGGGCGAGCCGGTCGAGGATGCGCCGCACCCCGTCGACACCGGACACGTCCCGGAGCATGGCGCGGAGTTCGGCCGCGATGTCGACCTCTGGCGCGGCGAGGACGTGCGTGGACATGTGAAAACGCTAGTAAGTGGCCGCCGAAATGTCGAACGGGAGCGTGGGAACCGTGACCCCGTTGCGCGGACGCCGGAGCCGGGGTTAGTCTGTGATGACTGGTGACCAGATATGAAATTCAGTCACCGGTCACAAGCGGAGCAGGGGACGTGGTGGCGGACGAGAGACGAGCGCAGCGCGCGGAGCGGATCCTCGACGTGGCGGCGGAGCTGATCCTCAGTTGGGGGAGTCGGCGGGTCACCATCGATGAGGTCGCGAAACGGGCCGGCGTCGGCAAGGGCACCGTCTACCTGCACTGGAAGACCCGCGACGCGCTGTTCCACGGGGTGGTGCTGCGCGAGTCGGTGGCCGTCCTGGACCGGCTGATCGCCGCGATGCGGGCCGATGGGGCCGAGATTCTGCCGCACCGGCTGGCCTCGCGCACCTTCTCGCTGAGCATGCGCCATCCCCTGCTGGTGGCGCTGTTGACGCGGGACGCCGACGTGCTCGACCGGCTCGTCGAGCACGATCCGGCGGAGACCGAGGCGCGTCTGCGGGAGACCCGTGACTATCTGGAGATCTTGCGGGCGCACCGGCTGATCCGCACCGACGTCGCCCTCGACGCCCAGCTCTACACCATGCAGGTGGTGACGAGCGGCGCCAGCCTGGTCGAGCCCTGGCTGC
Source organism: Actinocatenispora sp. (assembly GCA_049582705.1). Lineage (GTDB taxonomy): Bacteria > Actinomycetota > Actinomycetes > Mycobacteriales > Micromonosporaceae > Actinocatenispora. The sequence continues at coordinate 1,463 of JBAUUM010000676.1, read as the reverse complement.
CCGCCGCGCTCGACCTCGACCTGGACGCGAAGGCGGACACGGTGGCCCAGGTGATCCGGGCGTCCATCGGGTTGGCCGAACCACCGGACCCCGCGGCGCTGCGTGCCGCCGCACCCCTGGTCATCGCCCGGTTCGAGGAGTTGCGCACGCGGTACGCGGCGGTCGTGCACGACGGCGCGGCCGCCGAGGTCTCACACACGGGGAGCAACTGACATGACCGACACGACCACGGTGGTCGACCCTTCCGACCAGCTCTACAGCTGGCTCACCTCGATGCGCGAGGACGACCCGGTACACCTCGACGAGCACGGTGTCGTGAACGTGTTCCGGCACGAGCACGTGTCGCGGGTGCTCGGCGAGACCAAGACGTTCTCCTCGGACCTGCGGCGGTACGCGCCGCCGGAGTTCATTCCCCGCTCCCCGGAGGGGGACATGATCTCCGAGGGCAACGTGATCGGCATGGACCCGCCGGAGCACCACGACCTGCGTGGGCTGATCGTGTCGGTGTTCACGCCACGGGTGGTCGACGCGCTCATCCCGCGGATCACCGAGATCGCCACGGACCTGCTGGACGCTGCCGACCAGGACGGCAGCTTCGACCTGGTGGACACCCTGTCGTACCCGCTGCCGGTCATCGTCATCGCCGAGCTGCTCGGCGTGCCGATCTCCGACCAGCCGATCTTCCGCCGCTGGGCCGAGGAGCTGATCGCGGGCAGCAACGTCGGCCAGAGCCTGCTGCCCGACGAGAACGAGATCGCCACCCGGATGTCGACGCTGGGGGAGATGCGTGACTACCTCCTGGCGCAGGCGCGCACCCGGCGCGACAACCCGACCGATGACCTGATCGGCAGGCTGGTCGCCGCCGAGGTCGACGGCGAACGGCTGACCGACGGGCAGATCGTCGGCTTCGCCGCGGTACTGCTGCTGGCCGGCCACGTCACCACGACCGCCACCCTCGGCAACGCCGTGTACTGCCTGGACCGCACACCGGAGGCGACCGAGGCGCTGCGCGCCGACCCGCGCCTGGTACCGGCCTGCGTCGAGGAGGTGATCCGGTACCGGTCCCCGTTCCCGCGGCTGGCCCGGGTGACCACCACCGAGGTCGAGCTGGGCGGGCGGACCGTACCGTCGGGCACGATCGTGATCCCGTGGGTCGCCGCCGCCAACCGTGACCCGCGCGTGTTCGCCGACCCGGACCGCTTCGACGTGCACCGCTCGACCACCGGTCACCTCGCGTTCGGTCACGGCATCCACTTCTGCATCGGGTCCCGGCTGGCCCGGGTCGAGGCCCGGGTCGTGCTCGACCTGCTGATCCGTCGGTACGGGACGGTCGCGGTGGACCCGACCGGCGGTGTCGAGTTCACCAACCCGTACTCGATGATCGGCGTCTCGCGCCTTCCGGTGACGGTGACCCGCTAACCGCGGTGGCGCCGCGGGCCCGGTGCGTCCGCGGCGGACCCGCC
>JBAUUM010000675.1:0-6488 GCA_049582705.1 Actinocatenispora sp. | reverse complement strand
TGCCGGATGTGGCTGCGCGGGGAGAGCCCGCGCCGGTCGGCGACCGCCTTCTGCAACACCGCGGCGATCGGCTGCTTCGCGCGATGCCGCCCGCCCAGGCCCGGGATCCGGTGCGGCACCGTGGTGTTGGACAGGCCCACCGTGCGGCCCAGCGCGCGGGCCTGGTCGCCCACCGGCACCGGCGACACCACCCACGGCACGTCGGGCAGGCCGAGCTGGGCGACCCGATGGGACTCGTCGTCCCGCGGCGCCGGTCCCACGAACACGGTGCCGACGGCGCGGGGCAGCAGCTCCCGCAGCACCTCCGGCGGGGTGGGACGGGTCGCCCCGAACAGGAACAGCAGCAACCCGGGCTCCAGGGTCAGCCGGGCGAGCAGCACCGGTACGAACTGGTGCCGGGCGCTGGACTCGGGCCCGAGCGGCCCGATGCGCACCGTGTGGACCGGACCGTCGGAGAGCGGCTCCAGCACCGCCCGCAGCGCGGCGTCCGATTCGCCCATGACGATGACCTTGACAGCTGTCATCTCCCCCCGCCGTTCCGGCAGGAGCGTGCTGTCACAGCTATTGGAGTCCACTTCAGACCCTTTCCAACAAGGCGACATCCTGTTCGTCGCCCTTCCGCGGCAACGGCCAGTTCACTGATGAGCGGGTCGTTGCCGGCCAGCTCGGTACTCGGTGCACGTGTCATGTCCGGATGCCCAACGGTCCGGGTCCACCGCGCGTGACGACGGGACCCGCGTGCGCGGTGGTGGGCCGGCCGGTCAACTGGTCTGCCGCGAATCCGGTACCAGGACCGCGCCGACCCGGTCGACCAGCAGGGTCATCTCGTAGCCGATCTTGCCGACGTCGCAGCCCCGCGGCGCCAGTACGGCCAGGCAGGAGCCGTCCCCGATGCTCATCAGGAACAGCAGGCCGACCGACATCTCGATGACGGTCTGCACCACCTGCCCGCCGCTGAGCAGCTGCGCGCCGCCCTCGGCGAGGCTCGCGGTGCCGGCGGCGATCGCGGCCAGTTGTTCGGCGCGGTCCTCCGGCAGGTCACCGGAGGCGGCGAGAAGGAGGCCGTCGGAGGAGACGGCAATAGCGTGTGCGACGCCGGCGTCCTCAGCGAACTGGGCGAGCAGCCAGCTGAGGTCGCTCGTGTCCGGTCTGGCAATCATGGGCTGGGAGACTCCCCCGTACGCGTCGGGTCGCTGGGTTCGAACGTGCTGGTCGGGGTCGCCGGGCGGCGGTCCCGTCCGGCGGTGCTGACACCGCGCTGGTACTCGGAGAGGAACGTACGCATCCCGCCGGCGTCGCGGGCCGCGTCGGCCTGATCGGCCGGTGTCCCGCCCGCCGGCAGGTCGAACGCGCCGGGTACCAGCTGTGCCATCGGGTCGCGCTTCGGCAGGCCACTGCCAGTGTGGGCGCTGACCTGCGGACGGCTCGCGCGTTCCGCGGCGCGCCAGCCGGGGTCGGGCGCCGCCGTCGGCCGGACCTCACTGGCCTGCGAACCGGAGGCCACGGACCGGGTGGGCCGGCTGGCCCGCGGTTCGGCCTCCTGGCCGGCGACGCGCGCGGTGGAGCTCATGAACCAGTCGGAGGTCGCCGGCGCCAGTACGGGCAGCGAACTCGGGTCAGGCACGCTCCGGCCGCCGTCGCCGTAGAGGGCCTCGGCCCGGCTCGGCGTCGTGTTCCAGCTCGGCGTGCTACTCCGGCCGGGCGTGGTGCTCCGGCCGGGCGTGGTGCTCCGGCCCGGCGTCGAGCCGTTGCCGGGTGTCGTGCCGTTGCCGGACGTGGAGCCGTTGCCGGGTGTCGAGCCGTTGCCGGGCGCGGTGCCGTTGCCCGATGTCGCGGCCCGGCGTGCCTTCGTGGTCCACTTCCGCGTCGAGCCGTGCCCGTTCCCGGACCGGCCGGCGGCCGCGGGGGTGTCCCCGTTCGACGGCAGCATGCCGGTGCCGGACACCTCCGGCTCGGGGAGGTGACCGAGCACCGCGGTCTGGCCCAGTACCGGCGGGGTGCCGAGCACGGCGGGCCGGCCGGTCAGCGCCGTGTGACCGGAGTCCGCCAGGCTGGGTATCGTGCGCGCCGTGACCACCCGCTGCGTCTGCGGCGCGGCGTAGCTCACCGAGATCAGCTCGCCCGGCAGCGTCACGTGCGCGATGGTGCCGCCGCTTCCCGCGGAGCTGAGATGCACCCTGATCTGGTGCCGGGTGGAGAGCTTGCGGACCACCTCGACACCCATCATCCGGACCGAGCCGACCGCGTTGTCGCGGGAGTCGACGAGCCGGGTGTTCAGCTCGTCCCGGCGCTCCTGGGTCATGCCGATGCCGTGGTCCTCGATCTCCACCAGCGCCTGGTCGGCGACCTTGCGGCCGGTGACCATGACCTTGCGGCTGGGTGGCGAGAACGCGGCGGCGTTCTCCAGCAGCTCGGCGAAGAGGCGTACCACGTCGTTGACCGCGGCGGCGTTGACCGTGATGGCCTCGTCGGGCGCCCCGCCCAGGTTGAGCGGGCCGATCTCGATCCGTTCGTGTCGCGCGATCTCGGACTGCGCGGTGGCCAGGATGTCGCTCAGGAACGCGCCCTGGGTGTGCGAGCCACCCGCGTCGGCGTCCGCGAGGATCAGCAGGTTCTCGTCGTTGCGCCGCATCCGGGTGGCCAGGTGGTCGAGTTCGAGCAGCTCGGCCAGCCGTTCCGGGGTCTGCTCGGTCCGTTCGACCCGGTCCAGCAGGGCGATCATCTTGTCCACGAGCTTCTGGCTGCGGCGGGCCAGGCTGACGAACGTGGCCGACACGTTCATCCGCAGCACGGCCTGTTCCAGCGCGATGCGCAACGCCTCGCGGTGCACCCCGTTGAACGACCGGGCCAGCCGGCCGACCTCGTCGGTGCCGGTCACCTGGATCGGGTCGTAGGCGTCGCTGACCAGCGCGGTGAGCGACGACGGCCGGGCGTTCCCGTACTCCTGCAACCGGGCGACGGCCTGGGGCAGGTCGCGGCGGGCGACGGTGTCGGCGGCCTCGCCCAGCCGGCTCAGCGACCGCGACATGCTCCGCGCCAGCAGCATCGTGACCAGCAGGGCCAGCAGGATGGCCGCCACCACGGACAGGGTCTCGATGGTGACCTGGCCGATGACCTGGTCGTGGTACGCGGTGACGTCCGTGGCGATCGTCGAGTCGAGCCGCTTCTCGGCCCAGCGCATCAGGTCGGACATGGCGCCCAACGCCCGCGCCACGTCGTCGGCGCTGGGGGCGGGGCCGGCTTCGTCGCGACTCAGGCCGGTGGCGAAGTTGTCCGCGAGCTGGACCGCGTCGCCGGCCACCGTGGTGGACACCAGCTGCCGCTGCTGGGGTGTGGCCGTGCGCATGAAGCTGAGCAGGCTCTGTTCCTGGGCGTGCAGCGCGGCGACGAACGTGGCGCGCTCGTCCGGGCCGAACTTGCCCGACCGCAGCCCGACGTACGCGACCGTCTGCTCGTATCCGACGTCGGCCTTGGCCGCGGAGAACAGTGCGGCGGCGCGGATCGCGTTGCCCTCACCGGATCCACCGGTCTGCGGCGCCACACTGGACCGGTACGCGGTGAGCGCGTCGATGATGACCTCGTAGCGCAGCGCGATCGCGGAGCCGACGGTCTGTCGGTGCAGCACCTGGTCGCGCAGCGTCGGCAGGGTCCGCAGGTCGCGGTCCACCTCGCGCAGGTTGGTGTCCACCGCGCTCGGCGTGTTCTCCAGCGCGCGGCGCAGCTTCCGGTACCGCGCGGCCGAGTCGCCGCTGACCTTGGTGCGGTCCGCGAACTCGTGCGAGCTGCCGTCCTCGGACAGGATGAACCGCGCGGCGGCGATCCGTTCCCGGCCGAGGTTGTCGGTCAGTTCCGCCGCCGCGCGGGACAGCGTTGTCAGGTCACGCAGTCCGGTCGCCGCCGACGCCTCGCGCAGGTTGCCCGACATCCGGAGCGCCGTGAGAGCGGCTACTGTCGCGAGTGGAATCACGATGATCATCGCGAGCTTGCGCCGGATGGGAGCGCTGCGCATCCAGGCCAAGGGCTGGCGGCGCGGGGCAACGCCCGCGGGCCGGTCCGCCGTCTGTGAGCTCACTGGGGGGCTCCCATGCCGAGCACTGCTCCGTTGAAATAGTGTTTTCTTACGCGTTGAGGCAATGCAGAGAACATAGCAGCGTTTTTCCGTCGGATCGGATAAGGGCCTAGGATACTTCGCGATGGCGACGACAACACCAGATCGCGCCGTTGGTCATCCGACGCCGCAACCGGCGGCGTAGCGATGTCCGGCGGAATCTCAGTGAGCAGAAGTTCGGTGAACCGACGGGAGGTTGCCATGGCTTCCTTGCCCTGGACCGAACCGCGCCAACGCAGTACCTTCAGTGACCTTTCTGTTGCCCTCCGCAGAATTGTTGGTGGGTTACCGATGAAGCGTCGACGCGTCGCACTCGCCGCGGGCGTCCTGGGTGTCAGCGTGGCCCTGACGACCGCCGGCTGCAACCCGGCCGATGACACAACGCACGCGTCAAAAACCGTCCTCATCGGTGCCGACCTGCCACTCAGCGGGGAGCACGCGGCCGCCGGGCGCGTGCTGCGCGACGCGCTCCGCCTCCAGGTGCGCCGGCTGAACGAGCAGGGCGCGGGGGAGGACACCACGCTCTCGCTCCGGGTGCGGGACAACAGGTCCGCGCCGAACACCAGCGGGGCGAACCTTCGTGCCTTCCAACGCGACGACAAGGTGACCGCCGCCGTCACCGGCGGCTGCGACGAGTGTCTCGACGCGGCCACCGGGCTGGTGGCCACGAGCAGGATGCCGGTCATCTCGCTGTCGCCGGTGGACCTGCCCGGCCCGCTGAACGGTCCGCGTTCCGCGCTGTTCAAGCTGGCGCCGAACCCGACCGACGACGCCGTCGCACTGGTGGAACTGCTGGTCCGGGAGCACGCCCACCGGGTCGCGCTCGTCGCCGCGCCCGGGCGGTACGCGGAGCAGGCCACGGCCGCGCTCACCCAGGCCGCCCGGTCGCAGCGGCTGTCACTGGACACGGTGCGGCTGGACGCCTCGTCGGACAAGGTCGCCCGGTCCTCGCTCGAGCACGGCGGTCGGATGCCGGACGCCGTCCTGGTACTGACCCCGCCGGAGCGCACCGAGGGCGTCGTGGCGAGCCTGCGTGGCCAGGGATTCCACGGCACCGTCGCACTCGACGCCACAGCCGTGAGTGACCTGTTCATGACGGAGAACCAGCTCGAGGACGCGTACCTGGTCTTCCCGCCGATCCTGGCGATGGACGACCTGGTCGCGTCCACCCCCGAGAAGGCCGCCCAGAAGCAGTGGTTCGACGACTACACCAGCCGGTACGGCAGCTACGCCGCCGCGAGCAGCTTCGCCGGGGACGCCGTGCAGGTCATCGTCGCCGCGGTCACCGCGGCGGACGGCACCAAGCGCAGCAAATTGCGCGACGCCATCGAGACGCTCCAGATGGACGGCCTGAGCGGGCCGATCCGGTTCACCCCGGCCGACCACGCCGGTCTCACCCCACAGGGCCTGATGGTGCTGCGGGCCGCGAACGGGCGCTGGCACCTGGCCGGCGACGACCGACGCTGACCACGACCGAGCCGAGCACGGCCGACGCCCGGACGGCCGACACCGTCGACGGGTGGACGCCGACGACCGGCTGACGCCGCAGAGCCGGCGCGCTGACCCGCATCCGACCGCGGCTCAGCGCTTCGGTTCCCGCCCGGCCCACGGGACGAGCAGCCGCTCCACCCCGCTCAGCGCGTAGAAGAGCAGGATGCTCACCACCCCCAGCAGCGCCATGGCGGCGAACGCCAGCGCCGTGTTGGCGCTGGCCCCGGCCTGCACGATGACGAAACCGAGCCCCTGGTCCGCCCCGGCGAACTCGCCGATGACGGCGCCGATGACGGCCGACGAGATGGCCACCTTGAGCCCCACGAAGATCTCCCGCAGCGCGCCCGGGAACCGGATCATGATGAAGGTGCGGGTGCGCGAGGCGTCCAGGGAGCGGGCCAGTTCCAGCAGCTCGGGCGGGGTGGACAGCAGGCCGGTCGCGGTGGAGATGACGATCGGGAAGAAGCAGATCAGGAACACCATGACCACTTTGGACAGCTGACCGAAGCCGAGCCAGACGACCAGGATCGGCGCGAAGGCCAGCTTCGGCATCGCGTGCACGCCGACCAGCAGCGGGTAGATGGTCCGCTCGACGGCGCGCCAGGCCGCGATCCCGGCCCCGATGAGGATGCCGACCACTGTGGACAACGCGAAGCCCTCCACCACCTCGACCAGCGTGATGCCGGTCTGGGTCAGCAGATAGCCGGGCAGCAGCCGGTACTGGTCGAGCACGGCGGCGGGGGAGGGCAGCAGGAACGCGTCGATGTGCAGCAGCAGGGTACTGAGCCACCACGCCACGACGACGCCGAGGGCGCCGGCCACCGGCGGTCCGGCGATCCGGACCGCGGTACGCGCCGCGCGACGCCGACCGTCCGGACCGCCCCCGTCC
>JBAUUM010000674.1:0-12642 GCA_049582705.1 Actinocatenispora sp. | reverse complement strand
GCCGTGGCCCGCGCCGTCGCCGCCGTCGCGGCCAGCGGCGCCTGACCTCCGCCCTGAGGGGCCGCTCCCCGGAGCGGCCCCGGGCTTCCCGGTCGCCGGACTTCCCGGTCACCGGACGGCCCGGCGCCCGCCGGTTCCGCCGTCAGCCCGGCACTGCATCTACGGATGCCGGGTGGGACGGCGTGACGACGGCGGTCAGCCGAGGGAGCGGTACTGGCCGCGGTGGAACACCAGCGGCGAGTGCTCCGGATCGGTGCCGACCGCCCGCACCCGGCCCAGCGCGAAGTCGTGGTCGCCGGCCGGCGTGATCGCCTCGATCGTGCAGTCGATCCAGGCCACCGCCCCGCCCACCACCGGCGACTTCGTGTACGGCGCCGCCGCCACCCGCAGGTCGCGGAACCGATCGGTGCCCGGCGAGGCGAACGTGCGGGCCAGGCCCTCCTGGTGGATGCCGAGCACGTTCACGCAGAACCCGCCCGACTGCCTGATCACCGGCCACGAGCCGGACGTGTGCGCCGGGAAGAAGCCGACCAGCGGCGGACGCAGCGACACCGAGGTGAACGAGTTCACCGCGAGGCCGACCGGTCCGTGCTCTCCCAGCGCGGTCACGATGGTCACACCCGTCGGGAAATGACCGAGCACTCGCCGGTATTCCAACGGGTCGGGCCCCTCGGGGGTAAGGGTGGGCTCACTGTCACCGGGCACGCCTGAACCATAGTCCCCCGACGGAGATCGGCGCTGCCGTGATCATCCGCACTGCGAGGGACGCGTGTCGTTGCTAGCGTGCGGGCATGCGCGCCGTGTACGCCGAACGTATCGACCCCGACAGCCCGCTCTCCGCCCTCGCGGTCGGTGAACAGCCCGAACCGGACGTGCCCGACGACTGGGTGGCAGTCGACGTGGTGGCCAGTTCGCTCAACCACCACGACCTGTGGTCGCTGCGTGGCGTCGGCCTGAGCGCGGACTCGCTGCCGATGATCCTGGGCTGCGACGCGGCCGGCACCGACCCGGACGGCAACCCGGTCGTCGTACACGCCGTGATCGGAGACGAAACGCGCGGTGACGGTGACGAGACCCTCGACCCGAAACGCAGCCTCCTGTCCGAGCGGTACCCCGGCACGCTCGCCGAGCGGGTCGCCGTGCCCGCCCGCAACCTGGTGCCGAGGCCGCCGGAGCTGACCGCCGCGGAGGCGGCCTGCCTGCCGACCTCGTGGCTCACCGCGTACCGGATGCTCACCACGCGCGGACGCCTGCCGGAGGACGGCAGTGTCCTCGTGCAGGGCGCCGGCGGTGGCGTGGCGACCGCCGCGGTGGTACTCGCCCGTGCGCTCGGCGCCCGCGTGTACGCGACCAGCCGGGACGCCGCCAAGCGCGAGCGGATCGCCGGGCTGGGCGCCGAGCCGGTCGAGCCGGGTGGCCGGCTACCCGAACGCGTCGATGTCGTCATCGAGACCGTCGGTGAGGCCACGATCGAACACTCACTCAAGTGCGCCCGGCCGGGCGGCCGGATCGTCGTGGCCGGCGCCACCAGCGGGCACCTGGCGCGCGTGGACCTGCGCCGGGTCTTCTTCCTCCAGCTGGAGATCCTCGGCGCGACGATGGGCACCCGCGACGAACTCGCCGCACTGCTGCGGCTCTGCGCGGAGCGCGGCGTGCGGCCGGTCATCGACTCCGAGTACGGGCTGTCCGAGGCGCCCGCCGCCTTCGCCAAGCTGCACTCGGGGAACGTGTTCGGCAAGGTCGTGTTGGACCACACGCGCTGATCTTTGCGAGAGGAGGGCTCCGCCCTCCTCTCGCGCTCTCCACCCGGTCGGGGGAGGGCCCCCGACACCCCCCAGGAACACCGGGGTGGGAACACGAGCCGGCTGCGCGCCTAACTCTTGACCGGGGTGGGGACCGGTATGCCCGGACTCGATGGCGGCAGGCCTGCCGCCGGCTCCGGCATGCCGTGCTCCGGGCCGACATGACCGCCCTGATCTTCTTGGGCATCATCTTCGGTGTCCAGGCCGTCCTGGGTGGGGGTCATGCGGTGGCGGAGGGCGATGAAGGCCAGGGCGCCGAGGACGCAGCCGCCGACGCAGAGCACGACCCAGTACGCGCCGCCGTCCCGGGTGACCAGGAAGCCGGCCAGCGCCGGGCCGAGGACGCCGGAGACCGTCCAGGTCATCCCGGCCAGTGCGTTGTACCGGCCGCGGACCCGCTCGTCGGCGAGGCCGTTGACCAGCGCCGGCATCACCGGTGCCCAGATCGTCTCGGCCGCGCCGAACACCGCCATCCCGCCGACCACACACGCGACGGCGAGCCACGGACTGTCGACCGCGCCGCCAGCGGCGATGATGGCCCAGGCGAGCGCCCAGACCAGGCCGGTGATGCCGAGCGCCGAGCTGCGTCGCCGGCCAGCCACCAGTCGCAGGGTGACCAGCTGGCCCGCCACGATCATCGCGGTGTTCGCGGCGAACGCCCAGCCCAGCGTCCGTGCCGGCACGTCGGCCTGGTTCACCGCGAACGAGGTGAAGCCGGAGTCCATCTGCGCGTACGAGCAGGTCAGCAGCAGCGTGCCGGCCAGCACGACGAGCAGCAGGGTGCGGTCGCGCAGGACGACCCGCCAGCCGGGCGGCGGACCGGTCTCCGGGGACGCGTCCGCGTCGGGCTCCGGCAGCGCGCCGGTGCGACGCGGCAGTGACACCAGCACCGCGACGTAGCCGAGGTAGGTCAGTGCGTCGATCAGGTAGATCCACTCGAAGGTGACCGGGCGGGCCAGGTTGACGACCATCGAGGCGACCAGGCCGCCGACCCCGAAGCCGGCGTTCATCAGCATGAACTGCATGCCGTACGCGCGCTGCCGGGAGGCGACCGGCACCATCCGGGTGATCAGCGCCGACGTCGCCGGGAACGTGGTGCAGTTGAACACCGCCACGAACAGGGCGACGGACCAGGCGCCGGTCAGGGTGTGGATGGTGGCGACGAGGGCCATCCCGGCGGCCTCGCCGAGGACACCGACGAGCAGCACCGGCCGCGGGCCGAACCGGTCGACCAGCGTGCCGACCACCGGGGAGACCAGCAGGCTGACCGCGCCCATGCCGGAGAGCACCAGCCCGACGCTGGTGGTGGACAGGCCGCGCACCTGGGTCAGGTAGACGAAGAGGTACGGCATGGACATGCCGCTGCCGAGCGCGGAGAAGGCGATGCCCACGAACAGCCGGCCGGCGAGCCCCGGCAGGCGGGGACGCAGGGCGGTGTCAGGGGTGAGGATTCCGGTGGCCATTGCGAGGATCGTTCCAGTCGGGTACGACAGGTCCAACCGAGTTTCCGCCTGTCACCGCGTCGTACGTGCCGCGGATCACCGCGCCGGTCGTCGGCCCCCTCCGACCGGGGTGGCGTCGGCCGGGCGGCGTCGACCGGGCCGCGTCGGTCGGCGGCGTCGACCGGGCCCGGCGCGGGGGTGCGGTCCGACACGCGGTCGGCAAACCCGGAGGCGGCCGGTCCCCGGTGCCGGATAGCATCGCGATCCTATGAGCGCCACACTTCTCGCCAAGGGCCTGGCCGCCGGGCACGGCGACCGCGCGTTGTTCTCCGGGCTGGACCTCGTCGTCGCACCCGGCGACGTGATCGGTCTGGTCGGCGCCAACGGCGCCGGCAAGACGACACTGCTGCGCCTGCTGGCCGGTCTCGGCGAGCCCGAGGACGGCACCGTCTCGCGCAACCCGCCGGCGGCGACCGTCGGGTACCTGCCGCAGGAGCCGGAGCCGCGTCCCGGCGAGAACGTCGGCGACTTTCTCGCCCGACGCACCGGGGTGACCGCCGCCCAGGCCGACCTGGACGCGGCGACCACGGCGCTGACCGAGGGGCGGCCGGGCAGCGACGAGGATTACTCGCTGGCACTGGAGCACTGGCTGGCGCTGGGCGGCGCGGACCTGACCGAACGGGCCGAGCAACTGGCCGACGAGTTCCGGCTCTCCGTCGGGCTGCCGATGAGCGGACTGTCCGGGGGACAGGCCGCCCGTGCCGGCATGATGTCGCTGCTGCTGAGCAGGTACGACATCTTCCTGCTCGACGAGCCGACGAACAACCTCGACCATGCCGGTCTGGAGCAGTTGGAGAACTTCGTCATAGGCCTGCGCGCCGGTGTCGTACTGGTCAGCCACGATCGCGAGTTCGTGGCCCGCACGGTCGCCCAGGTGCTGGAACTGGACCTCGCGCAGCAGCAGATCCGTTCGTACGGCGGCGGGTACGCGTCGTACCTGGAGGAGCGGGAGCGCGCCCGCGCGCACGCCCGGCAGGAGTACGAGGAGTACGCGGACAAGCGGTCCGCGCTGCTGGACCGGGCCCGTACCCAGCGTGCGTGGTCGGAGAAGGGCGTCGCGAACGCCCGCAAGAAGGCCACCGACAACGACAAGAACATCATCAAGGGCCGGGCCGAGGCCAGCGAGAAGCAGGCGTCGAAGGCGCGGCAGACCGAACGCGCCCTGGAGCGGCTGGAGGTCGTGGACGAGCCGCGCAAGGAGTGGGACCTGCGGATGGAGATCGCCGCCGCCCCACGGTCGGGCGCGGTGGTGGCGACGCTGCGGGGCATGGTGGCGCGTCGAGGCTCGTTCACGCTGGGGCCGGTGGACCTCCAGATCGACTGGGCCGACCGGGTCGTGATCACCGGGCCGAACGGCGCGGGCAAGTCCACCCTGCTGGCCGTACTGCTGGAGCGGCTCGCGCCGGAGGAGGGGCAGGCGTCGCTCGGTTCGGGGGTCGTCGTCGGCGAGGTCGACCAGGCGCGCGAACTGTTCGACGCGGACGAGCCGCTGGTGGACGCGTTCCGGGCGGCGGCACCGGATCTGTCCCCGGCCGATATCCGTACCCTGCTGGCGAAGTTCGGGCTGCGCGCCGATCACGTCCTACGTTCGGCGGCGACGCTGTCGCCGGGCGAGCGGACCCGGGCGGCGTTGGCCCTGTTGCAGGCGCGCGGGGTGAACCTGCTGGTGCTGGATGAGCCGACGAACCATCTGGACCTGCCGGCGATCGAGCAGCTCGAATCCGCGCTGGCCACGTTCCCGGGCACGCTGCTGCTGGTCACCCACGACCGTCGGATGATCGACGCGGTGCGGACCACCCGCCGGTTCGAGGTGTCGGCCGGCGCCGTCACCGAACGCTGACCCGTCCCGCCTGACACGTCACGCCAGGAGCGGCGGACCGGGGCCGCAGGGGCCGGCGACCATACCAGAGTGCGGGTCGGGGACGGCCGATGTACGGCCCGACACAGCTTTCCGTTCACGTCAAGGGCCAAGACTAGGGAATTCACGGTAATCAGTCCATCGACAGATAGTTCCGTGGCGGAACTTGTACGCACTACGCTGGAGTCATGGTTACCGTGGCGCCGACCCGTACCGTCCAGGACCTGACCACCCTGTTCAACCATGCCGGCCACGTGTTGTCGACCCGGCTGACGGTGGCCCTCGCGGGGATCGGCCTGACTCCCCGGATGCAGTGCGTTCTGCAGAACGCGCTGGAGGGTGAGCGCACCCAGATCCAGCTCGCCGAGCTGGCCCATCTGGACAAGACCACGATGGTCATGACGATCGACGAGCTGGAGAGCGCCGGCTACGCGCGGCGCGAACTGTCCAGTACGGACCGGCGGGCCCGGGTCATCGTCGTCACGGAGGACGGCGCACGGATCGCGTCGGCGGGTCAGAAGATCGTCGACCAGGTGCACAGCGAGGCACTCGCCGAGTTGGAGGAGCAGGACCGGAAGACCTTCCTGTGCGCGCTCACCCAACTCGTCGAGGACCATCTCGCCATGCCGCTGGACTGCGACCGCCCGGTCCGGCGCGCCCGGACCGCCCGCCGCCGGGTCTGACCGGGCGCGCGGCGGATCAGCGTGGGCCGGGAGGCCGGCGACCACCTCAACGAACGCTGGGCAGTCGGGTGAGTTCCGACAAACAGCGCACAGCGGCTGCGGTACACCCGTTCGTCGACGGGCATGGGCAAGATCCGGACTCCTTCGCGCGCAGGCGGATCAGGTGGTGCGCGCCTGGCGTCGTCGGTACGTTCGGGCCTTGTGGCGGGCGCCGCACACCGACATGGTGCACCAGACCGCGGCCCGTGCCGGCGACGCGTCATAGAAGGCCCAGCGGCAGGTGGGTAGGCGGCAGAGCTTCAGGCGCGGCCACATGCCCGTGACGGTGGCCTCGGCGACCCGGGCGAGCAGCGACGCCAGGGCAACCCGACCCGGTCGGTCCGGCGAGCCGACCAGCCCGACTGCACCGTGCTGGTCGACGTTCAGGCGTAGAGCGGGCCCCCGCACCGCTGCCTGGATGGTGGCAAGATGCTTGCCGCTGGGGGGGACGGCGCCCTTGTCGTGGGTGGCGACCACGGCCCGCAGGGCGTCCCGCAGGCCGACGGCAAGTCGTCGGTCGTCCTCACCGAGGTCGGCGTCGGCGTAGTCGCCCACCTGTCGGGACCATTGCCGATAGCCGGCGAGGTCAGCAAGTTCATCGGTGCCCCGGTCCACCGAGAGCGTGTTGAGAAAGTCCCGGACGAGTTCGAGTCGCCCGGGGGCGGGCCGTGACATCCGCACTCAGGCCGTTGCGAGCAACGCGCCGCGGGCCGCGGCGACCAGGGGAGCGCGCATCCGGTCCGCAGGAATGTCGGGCTGGAACGCGATCGTCGACTCGATGACCGCCAGCGCCGCCCAGGCGTGCACCCGGCTCGCCTCGTCTCCGGTGGCGCCCAGTACGGCGAGCATCCGTTGGGCCAGTGGCCGGATCCGTGGGCCGAGCACCGGGTGCCCGGTGGTGATCCCTGACTGCACCATCGTCAAGGTCAGCGCCTTACGGTCGGCGAGCGACAGATCCACGTAACGCCGCACGAACTCGTCGGCCGTCAGATCCTCGGTGTCCAGCAGTGTCTCGAGGTCGTCGAAGCCGGGGCCGAGGACGGCTTCCAGCAGCGCTGCCGGGTCGGCGAACCGCTCACGAACCACGTCCTCGGTCACTCCGGCCTGTGCGGCCACGTCGGCCATGGTCGCGTTCTCGTACCCACGAGCGAGGAACACGTCGGCTGCGGCCGCACGAATATCGTTGACTGTCACCAGCACTCCGTCACCAGTTATCGAATTCTTATGGTGACGCTAGCATGTGGTGGCACATCAGTACCTCGGCGAGCCGGGGCCGTGCCGCGCACGCGCCCCACCGGCCGTTCACCGCGTACGCCGGGCCGGCGCCACTACCCGGCACGGCAGGTCCCACCGCACGGTCACCCGGACGCGGGGGCCTGGCGGAAGCATCGGAGGCCCGCGCCGTCCGCGCGCCGCGGATCAGCGTGGGCCGGCGAACCTCCGTCGACCGCGCCACCACAGCGTGATCGGCAGGGCCAGCAGCAGCACCGCGGTACCGGCGCCGATCAGGCCCACGGCCTGCGGTGACACGCTTTCCGGCGGCAGCCCCCGGCCCCCGTCCGCCACGGGACGACCCCTGGCGCCGACTCCGACCGGCCCGCCCGACGACACCGCCCGGCTCCCGCCGCAGAGGGTGGCCATCAGCGACACACCGGCCGTCGACCAGGGGGCGTCGCTGGCGGACTCCGCGTACACCAGGTACCGGGTGCCCTCGGTGAACTCCGCGCCGCAGCCGCCCCCGATCGCTGCCGTGCCGACCGACGTCGTCCGGTGTACGTGGCCCTTGTAGACCCGGGTCACCGTGAACGAGATCAGGGTCGGTCTGCTGTTGTCGGCCAGCGGCGACGGGGCGCGGACCTCCCGTGCCGTACCGACGAACACCGCGTCGGCGTAGTGGAGCTTCTCCGCGTTACTGGCCATGGCGCAGTCACAGGCACATCCCGGCGCGGGCGCGGCGCCGGCACCCACCGCGAGCGCGGCCACCAGTACCCCGACGGCGACGAATCCTCGTAGCATCGGTCCCTCCTCACTGTCGGAGGTGAGACGCCACCGCCGACGGATCCGTTCCCCCCGCAGGGACCGGAATCCGCCCATGGAGGACGGCGGGTCAGGCCGCGTCCTGGCGGTCCACGGCCGTGATGCGCAGGACCGCGCTGCCCACCTCGTCGGAGGCGGCGAGGTCCACCTCGGCGCTGATGCCCCAGTCGTGGTCGCCGGCCGGGTCGTCGAACACCTGCCGGACCAGCCAGCTGCCCGGCTGCTGGTCGATCAGCAGCAGCTTCGGCCCGCGGGCGTCCGGTCCGGTGCCGATCGAGTCGTGCTCGTCGAAGTACTCCTCCAGCGCGTCGGCCCAGTCGTCGGCGCCGAAACCGGTGTCCGAGTCGAGATCGCCGAGCAGGTCGTACCGGCGCAGGGCGGCCAGCTCGACGCGGCGGAACAACGCGTTGCGGACCAGTACCCGGAACGCGCGGGTGTTGGCGGTGACCGCGGGCGGGGTGTCGTCGACCGGTTCGGTCGGTTCGGCGCCCGGGTTGCGTAGCCGCTCCCACTCGTCCAGCAGGCTGGAGTCGACCTGCCGGACCAGCTCGCCGAGCCACTCGACCAGGTCGGTCAGCTCCTCGGTACGGGCGCTGTCCGGCACCGTCTGCCGCAGCGCCTTGTACGCGTCGGCCAGGTACCGCAGCAGGATGCCCTCGGAGCGGGCCAGCCGGTACTCGCCGACGTACTCGGTGAAGGTCATGGCCCGCTCGTACATGTCGCGGACCACCGACTTGGGGGACAGGTGGTGGTCGGCGACCCACGGGTGTCCCGAGGCGTACGCGGTGAACGTGACGTCGAGCAGTTCGGCGAGTGGCTTCGGGTAGGTGACCTCGTCGAGCAGCTCCATCCGCTGGTCGTACTCGATGCCCTCGGACTTCATCGCGTTCACCGCGTCGCCGCGCGCCTTGAACTGCTGCGCGGACAGCACCTGGCGGGGATCGTCCAGTGTGGACTCGATGATCGACACCACGTCCAGCGGGTAGCTCGGCGACTCGCGGTCCAGCACCTCCAGCGCGGCCAGCGCGAACGGCGACAGCGGCTGGTTCAGGGCGAAGTCGTACTGCAGGTCGACGGTGACGCGGATCAGGTCGCCGTACTCGTCCGGCTCGTCCAGCACCTCGATCACGCCGCCGGTCTTCAGCGCGCGGTAGATGGAGATGGCGCGGCGGATCAGTGCCCGCTGCTTCGGCCGGTCCTCGTGGTTGTCGGTCAGCAGGTGCCGCATCGCGGAGAACGGGTCGCCGCCCCTGTCGATCACGTTGAGCAGCATGGCGTGGCTGACCTGGAAGCTGGAGGTCAGCGGCTCCGGCTCGGCGGAGACGAGTCGCTCGAACGTGGACTTCGTCCACGTCACGAAGCCCTCGGGCGGCTTCTTGCGTACCACCTTGCGGCGCTTCTTCGGGTCGTCGCCGGCCTTGGCGAGCGCCTTCTCGTTCTCCACCACGTGATCGGGTGCCTGCACCACCACGGTGCCGACCGTGTCGTACCCGGCCCGGCCGGCGCGGCCGGCGATCTGGTGGAACTCGCGGGCCTTCAGCTGCCGGGTGCGTACCCCGTCGTACTTGGTCAGCGCGGTGAACACGACCGTGCGGATCGGCACGTTGATGCCGACACCGAGGGTGTCCGTGCCGCAGATGACCTTCAGCAGGCCGGCCTGCGCGAGCCGTTCGACCAGCCGCCGGTACTTGGGCAGCATGCCGGCGTGGTGTACGCCGATGCCGTGCCGTACCAGCCGGGACAGCGTGCGGCCGAAGCCGGCGGTGAACCGGAAGTGGCCGATCAGGTCGGCGATGGCGTCCTTCTCGGCGCGGGTGCACATGTTCGTACTCATCAGTGCCTGCGCCCGTTCCAGCGCGGCGGCCTGGGTGAAGTGCACGATGTAGATCGGCGCCTGGTGGGTCTCCAGCAGTTCGGTGACCGTCTCGTGCAGCGGCGTCATGACGTAGTCGTAGTACAGCGGCACCGGGCGTTCCGCCGAGCTGACCACGGTGGTGGTGCGCCCGGTGCGGCGGGTCAGGTCCGCCTCGAACCGGGTCACGTCGCCGAGCGTCGCGGACATCAGCAGGAACTGCACCCGGGGCAGCTCCAGCAGCGGCACCTGCCAGGCCCAGCCGCGGTCCGGGTCGGCGTAGAAGTGGAACTCGTCCATCACGACCTGGTCGACCTCGGCCCTGTCGCCGTCCCGCAACGCCAGGTTCGCCAGGATCTCGGCGGTGCAGCAGATGATCGGGGCGTCCGCGTTCACGCTGGCGTCGCCGGTCAGCATGCCGACGTTGGTCGCGCCGAAGGTGTCGCACAGCGCGAAGAACTTCTCCGACACCAGCGCCTTGATCGGCGCGGTGTAGAACGTACGGCCCTTGCCGGCGAGCGCGGCGAAGTGCGCGCCGACCGCGACGAGACTCTTGCCCGACCCGGTCGGGGTGTTGAGGATGACGTTCGAGCCGGACACCAGCTCGATCAGGGCCTCCTGCTGCGCCGGGTACAGGGTGAGCCCCTGCTCCGTCGTCCACGCCTCGAACGCCTCGTACACGGCGTCCGGTTCGGCGTTCTCCGGCACCCGGTCGGTCAGTGTCACGGCTGCTCCGCTGTCTCGTGGTTCGTCTGCCGGGCCCGCAACTGCCTGCCCCTGTCCCGTATCCACCGTAGGCGGGGCCGTCCGAAGCGTATCCGCGGCACCGTCGGACGCTTCGGGGCGACGGGTTGCGCGGCTATCTCGATATAGATAGATTACGTCGGTGGACAAGCTCAGCCGGGTCACCGCCGCCACCGTCGACGTGCTGAACGCACTGCTCGACCAGCCCGCGCCCACCTGGGGACTACAGGTGATCAAGGCGACCGGTCGACCACCCGGGACCGTCTATCCGATCCTCGAACGGCTCGAACGCGCCGGCTGGGTCGTGTCCCGCTGGGACGACGACGGGGAACGTCGGGGGCCACGCAGGCGCATCTACGTACTGACCGACGGCGGCGTGCAGAGCGCCCGGCAGACCTGCCGGGACCATTCCGCCACCCGGGCCGGCACGGCGGTACCGCGTCCGGTGCTGTCGCCGAAGGGTGGCCTCGCATGAACCGACTCGACTCGATCCTGCTGCGGCTGGCGGTGGCGCTGCGGCCCAAGGAGACGCGGGACCGCTGGCGCGAGCAGTGGCACGCCGACCTGGCCGGCGCGGCCGACCTCGGCCTGGACCCCCGCCGGGTGGCGTACGGTGCGCTGCGCAGCTCGCTCAGCGCGCCACGCCGGGCCCGCCCCGCCGTCGCGCACGGGTCGGGTCGCGTCGTGAAACTCGTCGCGGTGGCCGTCGGTGTCCTGCTCGTCGGCGTGTTCGCCCCGCTGGGGATCATGCTGGCGCCGGTGCTGGTCCTCGCCGGGTGCGCGGTGCTCTGTGCCCGGGCCGCTCTGGCCGGTCGCCGCCGGCTCGCCTGGGCGCTCGCCGCCGCGGGCTCCCTCTGGCCGGCCTGCTCGGTCGCGGCATGGTGGCTCTGGGGGCTCGGGTTCGACCGGGCCGACGCCGGCCGGTCACCGAGCAGGGTGCTCGACCTCGGCATGCAGGGCGCGTTCCTCGCCGCGATCGTCGCGTTCGGGACGCTCGTCGTGCTGGTCGTGGTCACGCTCGTCCGGCTGGGGCAGTCGGCGTCCACCTCCCACCGGGGGCGGTGACCGATCCGACCGCGACCCACGCGGCCCCGGGAGCGGTGCTGGCCCGGGGCTCGGCGCGGGTGTGAGGCTCAGGACCGCGGCTGGACGATGTCGACCATCCACGGCACGCCGAACTTGTCGGTGCACATCCCGAAGATGTCGCCCCACATCTGCTTCTCGAACGGGACGGCGACCGTGCCGCCCTCCGACAGCTTCTCCCAGTACCCGCGGAGCTTGTCCTCGTCGTCGCCGCTGATGCTCACCGTGATGGTGTTGCCGGGCCGATGCTCCATCCCGGTGGGCACGTCCGCGCCCATCAGCGCGAAGCCGAGGTCGGTCTCCAGGTTGCCGTGCATGATCTTGTCGGCGTCGCCGCCGGAATGCTGCGCGCCGAGATCGCCGAAGGTGCTCAGCGACAGCGTGCCGCCGAAGACGTCCTTGTAGAACTCCATGGCCTGCCGGGCCGTGCCCGGGAAATTGACGTACGGGTTGAGACGAGACCCCATCGGGCGCCCCCTTGCTCGTGACGGGTTCGACGCCCGCAGGCTACGGCGCCTCGGTGACACTGACCCGGCAAACGCGGGAACTGCCCCGGCCGGGGTCCACGACGGACCTCGCCGGCCCGGTAGCCTGCCCCGGTGGATCAAGCGGCCGGCGGGCGGACCGGGGATGGTCGGCGCGGATTCGTCCGGGCCGCGGTGTGGCCGCCGGCGGCCGGATGCGCGCTGTGGGCCGTGCTACGACTGTCCGGCGTCGAACCGTTCTGGCCGGTCTCGGCACTGCTGGCGGTCACCCCGTGGGTGGTCCTGGCGTCGCTGGCCACCGTGCTCCTCGCCGTCCTCGCGCGGCACCGCCCCGCTGCGACGGTGGCGGCGTTGTCCCTGCTCACCCTGATGTTCGTGCTGGCGCCGCGTGCCTGGAGCGCGGCCGACGACCGCGGTGGGCCGACGCTACGGGTCATGACCGTCAACCTGCGGGTGGGTGCCGCCGACGCGGCCACGATCGTCCGACTCGTCCGTGACGACCGGGTGGACCTGGTGGCGATGCAGGAGTACACGCCGGCGGCGAAGACGCGCCTGAG
>JBAUUM010000673.1:0-5749 GCA_049582705.1 Actinocatenispora sp. | reverse complement strand
CGTCGACGGTGAGCACCAGGGCACGGAACCCGGCGGCCGCGGCCCGGGTGACGAGGTCGCGCAGCGCGCCGCGGTCCCGCAGCCAGTACAGCTGGAGCCACAGCGGGGCGCTCGTCGCCGCGGCCATGTCCTCCAGGGTGCGGCTGGCGAAGATGCTGGCGATCAACGGCAGACCGGCGCCGCCGGCGGCCCGCGCGGTGGCGACCTCGCCCTCCGGATGCAGGAGCCGGTGGTACGCCATCGGCGCGACACCGATCGGCGCGGCCACGGCGTCACCCAGCAGGGTGGTCGACGGGTCGCACCGGGAGACGTCGACGAGTCCCCGGGGGCGCAGCGCCCATCGACCGTACGAGGCCCGGTTCGCGGCGAGTGTCTGCTCGGCGCCGCTGCCGCCGGAGATGTAGTCCCAGACGTCGACCGCGGTCCGGACCGCCGCGAGCGGTTCGTAGTCCGCGACGCACAGCGGGGTGCCGTCGATCGACGGCGCGGACGCACTCGTTGATGTGGACATCGGCCAGATGATCGCACATCCGGCGGCCCGTCGAGGGTGCCCGGACGGCGGCGGATACCGGGCCGGCGGCACGGATCGCGGCCCGCTGCCGGTCGCCCGCACGTGGTTGACTGCCCGCGTGACAACGGCCGATCTCACCGTCCGGACCCGGGCGTTCACGGGTGACCAGCGGACCAGGGCGCACGCCCTGCTGCGCGAGGTGGCCGGGCGGATGGCCGGCACGTCCGCGCCCCTGATCCGGGTGTCGCACGCGGACGGCGGGCAGCCGTACGTGGACGTGTCGGGCCTGTCGGTGAGCGTGAGCCACACCGCGGACCTGGTCGCGGTGGCCGTGTCCCGGCTCGGCCCGGTCGGGGTGGACGTCGAGCAGGTCCGCGCGATGCCCGCGGTGGACCTGGGCCGCCGCTGGTACGCCGAGGTCGAGGCCGACTGGCTGCGCGAGCTGCCGGCGGAGGCGCGGACGGTGGCGTTCCTGCGGTTGTGGACGGGCAAGGAGGCGGTGGGCAAGCTGTACGGTCGCGGGCTGCGCAACCAGGGCATGAGCCGCCGGGTGCCACTGCCGGTGCGCTGGTCGAGCGGGGGCGACGCCGCGCACTGGCTGTCCACACCGGACGATCCCGGAGTACTGGTCTGCTACCGAGATGTGCCGGGGCATGTCCTGGCCGTCGCCGCCGGGACGGCGGTACGCACCGGTGTGGTGGACATCGGGCCGGGCTGACCGGGCGGGGCCGGGCGGCCTCGCCGGGCCGGGCTGGCCGGGCTGCATCGGCGGGGCCGAGCGGGCCCGAGGCCGGGTCGGTGCCGGTCCCGGCCGAGCGGTAGACCGGGGATCGCCCGCCCTAGCGTCTCTCAAGGGTTCTGCGAGCAGGCGTGGATAGGGTCGTTCCGTTACGGGCCTGCCTCCGGCGGCCCGTGCGGTGACCTCGGCGTGCCCGGCCGGCGGATCCGCGCACCGGGCCCGGGTGTCGGCGACCGCGGGCGGATCCCCCTGCGACGGAGGAGACCGATGAAGAAGGCGCTGGTGCTCGGCGGAAGCATCGCGGGTCTCCTGGCTGCGCGGGTGCTGGCCGACCACGCCGACGAGGTCACCATCGTCGAACGCGACGATCTCGACTGCGGTCCGGCGGTACGACGCGGCGCCCCGCACAGCAACCAGGCGCACAGCCTGCTCGGCCTGGGCCGGATCACGATCGAGCAGCTGCTCCCCGGCACGATCCGGCAGCTCGTCCGGGACGGCGGCCAGCTGCTGCGCGGCGGCGGCTCGCAGTGGTTCCTGGACGGTCGTCCGAAGGCCGTCATCAAGGGCGGTTCCATCGTCAGCGTCACCCGGCCGTTCCTGGAGTGGCACATCCGCCGGCAGGTCACCGATCTGGACCGGGTCCGGGTGTTCCGCGGTTCGGTCAGCGGGCTGACCATGACCGGGAACCGGGTGGACGGTGCGCTGGTGCTGCCGCCGGACGCCACCGAGCCGGTGCGTCTCGACGCCGATCTGGTCGTCGACGCGACCGGGCGGTCCAGCCGGCTGTCCGACTGGCTCGGCCGGCACGACTACCCCGCGCCGCCCAAGGACCGGGTCCAGGTGGACCTGGGCTACGCGACCTGTCTGTTCGACCGGCCGCCGGGTGGCCGCATCGGCGGCTACTTCGCGGCGCACTCGGCGTACACGCCGAGCCGGGCCACCCGCGGGCCGAGTTCGGTCACGCCGGTGGAGGGCAACCGCTGGCTGGTACTGGTCAGCGGGTACGGCGACGACCGGCCCAGCACCGACCCGGACGACTTCGCCGCGCGCTGCCGGGCCGACGCCGCGGTACCGGTACAGCTGGTGCCCGACGAGTGCGTACCGGTCAGCGACGTGGCGGTGCACCGGTTCCCGGCGAGCCAGCGCCGTGACTTCCACCGGCTGGACCGGTTCCCGGCCGGCGTCATCGTGGCCGGCGACGCGGTGGCCTCGTTCAACCCCACGTACGGCCAGGGCATGTCGTCGGCGGCGATGCACGCGGCGGGCATCGCCGACTGGCTCGGCACCGGGCCGGACCTGGCCGAACCGGCGTACGCGTACTTCCAGCGCATCCGCCCCGTGCTGGACGACGCGTGGCGCACGTCGGCGATCCAGGACCTGTACCTGCCGCACGTGGACGGCCCACGCCCGCTCGGCTGGCGGCTCCGACGCGGTGTCAGCGAGACCGTACTCGCCGCGACCGTCACCGACGCCGCGGTGCACCGCGCGTTCCTGGAGGTGGTCAACATGACCGCCGGTCCCGGGCTGCTCCGCCGACCCGGTGTGCTGTGGCGGTCGGCCAGGGCGGGGTTGCGCCGACGAGGCGTCCCGGCCCCCGAGCCGGCACCCGCACTGTCGGAACGGGGCGCCTGATCCGGCAGGGGCGGCGCCCTCATCGGCGGTCACCGGACCACCCGACCAGCCGACGCGCAAACCCGGGCATTTCGGAGTACTCAATAGGTCAGTGTCCTGGCTAACGTTCTTTCCCGGCCGATGTTTCAGCCCGCAAGTAACACCATTCACCAGGGAAAACAATCGACCTCCGGCGGCCGGGAACGGGCCGCGGGGGACGGCCGCGTCAGATTCCACTCCGCTTCCACGCAACCGGGGGCGCTCTTTTGTAGCGTCACGACCGGATTGTTTCGATCGGCAGCTGGGGAGCCCGACGTGACACACGCAGACCTGGCACCTGACGCGCCTCCGGGCGTCGCGGGGCCACGCGGCCCGGGTCCGGCCGCGGTGACCTGCCAGGTCGGCAGAGCTGTGGGCGGCGCGGGGACCACCCGGTCCCGATGTACCGGCTCCCGACACGGTGCCACGCACCGGACCGGAACCGTCCAGCTGTAGTTCCAGGCGATCACCGGCAACCATCCGACCGACGACAGACCTCGACCGCATCCCGGTCCGGGCCTGCCCGGCGTCGTGCCGGTGTGCCCGACCGCGCCATGCGACTGTCCACATCGACATATCTGATACGGGGTTCCGCCATGCAGATCCAGGTTCTGGGACCGTTGATGCTCCAGCACGAGGGCCGGTCGGTGACCCCGACGGCGCCCAAGCCACGCAGCATCCTGTCGCTGTTGCTCCTCAATGCCGGCCAGACCGTCGCCGTGTCCGCGCTCAGCCAGGAGCTGTGGGGCGACACGCCCCCGGTGAGCGCGCAGACCACCATCCAGACGTACATCGTGCACCTGCGTCGACTGTTCAGTCAGACGCTGGGCATACCGTCCGCGGAGGTGGCCCGCACCATCCTGGTCACCTCGCCGGGCGGCTACCTGTTCCGTACCGACTCCGACGAGTTCGACCTGCGGACGTACGAGGAGGTCACCGCCGCCGGCCGCAACGCCCTCGCGGTCGGCGAGGACGGGGTGGCCGCCGACCTGCTGATGACGGCCCGGAACCTGTGGCGCGGGCCGGCACTGGCCGACGTACGGCACGGGCGGCTGATCGAACCGCAGACCAAGCGGTTGGAAGAGTCGCGGCTGACCACGACCGAGCAGAGCATCGAGGCCAGGCTCCGGCTGGGGCGCCACCAGGAGGTGCTGTCCGAACTGACCGGCCTGCTGGCCGAGCATCGCCTGCACGAGAACCTGTACGCGCAGCTCATGGTCGCGCTGCACCGCAGCGGCCGGCGCGAGGAGGCGCTGCGGGTGTTCCAGGACCTGCGCGGCGCGATGGCCGAGGAACTGGGTCTCGAACCGTCGAAGCGGCTGCACCGGCTCCAGCAGGCGGTGCTGTCCGACGATCCGGTACTCGAGGTCGCGCCCCGCGCGGACGGGTTGGCGCAGCTTCTCGACCAGCTCACCCTGCGGTTGCCGAGCGACGCCACGGTGGCGTGAGCGCCGGCGAAAGTGTGGTGGTTTCCTAAAAATGGCGGTGCTACGTTACGTGCCGTGATTGGCGGCGGGGTTCCGATGCGCAATTCTGGAATCGTCGACAACAGGCGAGCAGGCGCCGCGGCAACAATGCGATGAGGCGGTCGACCGGTTCCGGCACTTCGACGGGAACCGGTCGAACCGGGTCCGGGGAGGAATGCGCACCGTGTCGGTGATGGTCAGGACGCTCGGCCCGCTCGCCGTCGAGGTGGACGGATCACCGGTCGCGCTGGGGCCCAACCAGCGCGTCCTCCTGATCACACTGGCCCTGGAACGCGGTCGGTTCATCACCAGCTTCCGGCTGATCCAGCTGCTCTGGGGCGACTCGCCGCCGCGCAGTTCGGTGGTCACCCTGCGCAGCCACGTCGCGCATCTGCGACGCCGACTGGAGCCGGGTCGGCCCGGCTCGGACTGCACCGTGCTGGTCGCCTCGCGGGTGGCGAAGGGCACCGGCTACGCCCTGGCGATCAGCCCGGACCAGACCGACGTGTTCCGGTTCGAACGGCTGGTCGACGACGCGCGGTGCGCCCTGTCCCTGGACCGGCCGCGCATCGCGATCGCCCAGGTGGACGAGGCGCTCACGTTGCAGCGCGGCCCGTTCCTGGCCGATGTGGCACACCGCTCGTTCGCCCGGCCGGAGATCGCGCGGCTGGAGGGCCTGCGGCAGGAGGCGTTGCGCCTCCGGCTGCTGGCGATGCTCGCCTGCGGCCGGAACCGGGAGGCCGTCGGACAACTGCAGGGCCTGGTGATGGACGCACCGTACGACGAGGGCCTGCGCGAACTGCTCGCCATCGCCCTGTACACCGACCAGCGCGCGGACGACGCCGCGCAGGCGTGCCAGGAGGGGCTGCGGGCGATGCGCGACCGCGGGCTCGACTCGCCCGCGCTGCAACGGCTCCAGCTGGACATCCTGCGCCGGTCGCCGGCGCTGCTGGCCCTGCCGAAGCCCTCCGAACTCAGCGCCGCACGGTAGGACCGCGTCACCGGTCGAAAACGGATCCGGACTCGGAGCACGTTTCGGGACGAGAGTGGCGGTCGAATGACCTGAGACTGCGTGGTGTGTCGAATCTGACACGTTGAGGCAGGTACTTTCGGCGCGCAGGTCTGGACAGGCGAGCAGCGGAGACGCCAATCTGTCACGGTTGACTCACTAAGTGTCAACAAGCCCATCGTGCGCAATCCGGCAGCTCTCCCTCGACACGTCGGAGGTCACCGTGCCGCCCACCCGACCGCACCGGTCGCTCACCGTTCCCCTCGTACTCGCTGCGCTCCTCGTCGCCACGCCCGCGGCGGCGGCCACTCCCACACGACCCGGCGCCACGCCACCCGTCGCCGCGCCGCCCGGCACCGTCGCCCCCGCCGCGT
>JBAUUM010000672.1:0-10732 GCA_049582705.1 Actinocatenispora sp. | reverse complement strand
GGGCATGCCCCCGTCGCGGCGGACGGCGGCGCCGAAGACGGTGACCAGGATGGCCGTGCCGACCGACCCGCCGACCATGCCCACGGTCTGCAGGACGCCGGACGCCGCGCCCGAGTCGGCCGGCGCGACCCTGCCCAGGATCGTCGCGGCCAGCGGTGCGTTGAGCAGGCCGACGCCGGTGCCTGCGAGCAGCATCGGCCCCAGCACGCCGCCGAGGTACCCGGTGGACGCGGTCAGCCGGGACAGCCAGACCATGCCGAGCGCCACACACAGCAGCCCGGCCACCATCGACGGCCGCGCCCCGAACCGGGCCACGATCCTCGGCGCGACCACGCGCGGCACCACGATCATGGCGAGCGCCATCGGCAGGAAGGCCAGTCCGGCGGCAAAGGGCGGCAGCCCCAGCACGGTCTGCACGAACTGGGTCAGGAAGAAGAACGACCCGAACATCGCCGCACCGGAGCAGACGAAGACCAGGAAGCCGCCGCTGCGGTCCCGGTCCCGGAACAGCCCCAGGGGCAGCACCGGCGCGGCATGCCGCGACTCGACGGCCACCAGCGCGGCCAGCAGTACGACGGCCACCGCGAACGCGGCGAGAGCCACCGGGTCGGTCCAGCCGGCGCCGGCAGCCCGGACGAACCCGTACACGAGCGCGGCGGTGCCGCCGGTACCGGTCAGCGCGCCGCCCACGTCGAGTCGCCCGCCGGTGGGGCCGGACGACGGCAGGACGCGGGACGCCAGCAGCAGTACCACGATCCCGATGGGGACGTTGACGGCGAGCACGGCCCGCCAGGAGCCGAGTTCGGTGAGCAGGCCGCCGGCCAGCAGGCCACCGGCGGTACCGATGCCGGAGGCCATGACCGAGATGCCCAGCGCCCGGGTGCGCTCCGCCGGCCCCCGGAAGACCCGCACGATGAGCGCGAGCGTGCACGGCGCGGTGAGCGCCGCACCGGCCCCCTGCACCGCCCGCGCGGCCAGCAGTGACCACGGTTCCTGGGCGAGGCCACCGGCCAGCGACGCGGCAGCGAAGACCGTGACGCCGATCAACAGCACGCGCCGGTGGCCGAGGATGTCGCCGAGCCGGCCGCCGAGCAGCAGTAGGCCGCCGTAGGCGAGGGTGTACGCGTTGATCACCCAGGACAGCGTGGTGGGCGCGATGTCGAGGCCGCGCTGCACCTGCGGCAGGGCCATGTTCATGACGGTGATGTCGACGGAGTTCATCAGCTGGACGGCGAGGATGACCGACAGCACGGCGGCGGGCCGCGCCGGCGTGGCCGGGGGCTCCGGGGGCTCCCCCGGGTGGGCGGGTACCGCGTTCATGGGTTCCTGACTTCCTTCTCGCTTCGATCGGCTGCCGCGCGGCCCCTCACGCCGTGGGCACGGTCGGGGTACCGGACGCCGGCCGGGCACGGGTGCTACGTTGCGCAGAGAAACGGGGACTGCTCTCCGTTATGCCCCAGACAATACGGGGAGCACTCTCCGTTTTGCAACCAGCAGGGAGACGTACGCATGACGACGCCGGATCCGGACTGGCCCGGCAGCACGGTCCGCCCCACCCGCGCCGACGCCCGACGCAACTACGACCGGCTGCTGGCCGCCGCCAACGAGGTGTTCGCCGAGCAGGGCGCGGACGCCCCGCTCGACGTGATCGCGCGCCGTGCGGGGCTGGGCTCCGGCACCCTGTACCGCCACTTCCCGACGCGGGACCTGCTGATGACCGCCGTGTTCCGGGAACTCATCGAAACGCTGTGCGCCCGCGGCGACGAACTGGCCGACACCGCCACGCCGGCCGACGCGCTGACCGCCTGGCTGCGCGGCCTGATCGAGGTCACCACCCGGCGCCGGCTGGCGAGCCTCCTGCTGGCCAGCCGGCAGGACGACGCGTCCCAGTTGGTGCG
The DNA here is from genome assembly GCA_049582705.1 of Actinocatenispora sp. Lineage (GTDB taxonomy): Bacteria > Actinomycetota > Actinomycetes > Mycobacteriales > Micromonosporaceae > Actinocatenispora. The sequence goes on along the minus strand of JBAUUM010000672.1, from coordinate 8,834 downwards.
GGCCTGCCGTACAGCCCTGACCACCACGCTCACCCGCCTGCTCACCGCCGCCCAGCGCACCGGGAGTATCCGGACCGATCTCGACGCCGGCGACCTGCTCGCCTACTCGCACGCCGTCGCGGCCGTCGTCGAACACGGCGACGGTGGCCCGGCGCACCCGGACCACCTGCTCGACCTGCTGGTCAACGGCCTGCGAACCAGGTGAGGGCGCCGAGACGGGTACCGACACACCCGGCGACGTGTCGTCCGTGACTCAACGGGTAGGCCCCTGCAAGGACCCGTGACTCGGCGCTCACGCCGAGGGGTCGCACCCGACCGGAGAGGAGCAACGACGTGAAGGGCCTGGTGTACCGGGGCGAACGTACCGTCACCGTCGAAAATGTGGACGATCCTCGGATCGAGCACCCGGAGGACGCCATCGTACGGCTGACCACGACGAACATCTGCGGCTCCGACCTGCACATGTACGAGGGCCGCACCGACGTCGAGGCGGGCACGCTGCTCGGGCACGAGAACATGGGCGTCGTCACCGAGGTCGGGCCCGGTACGACCCGCATCTCGGTCGGCGAGCGCGTGTCGGTGCCCTTCAACGTCGCGTGCGGCACCTGCCACAACTGCGTGACCGGATGGACCTCGTACTGCCTGCGCACCAACCCGCACGACGGCATGGACGGCGCCGCGTACGGCTATGCGGGCATGGGCCCGTACCAGGGCGGGCAGGCGGAGTACCTGCGGGTGCCGTACGCCGACTTCAACCTGCTCCACCTGCCACCCGGCGACGACTTCGAGAACGACTTCGCGATGTTGTCGGACGTCTTTCCCACCGGATACCACGGCACCGAACTCGCCGAGGTCGGCCCCGGCGACCGGGTCGCCGTGTTCGGTGCCGGGCCGGTCGGTCTGATGGCCGCGCACAGCGCGTTCCTGCGCGGCGCCAGCCAGGTGTTCGTGGTGGACAAGGAGGCCGATCGGCTCCAGCTCGCCACCGAGATCGACGCGACACCGATCGACATCTCGCGGGCCGACCCGGTGGAGCAGATCATGGACGCCACGCTCGGGCAGGGGGTCGACGCGGGCGTCGAGGCGGTCGGCTACCAGGCGCACGACGCGACCGGCCACGAGCATCCCGAGCTGGTGCTGGACAACCTCGTGGCCGCGGTGCGCAGCACCGGCGCGATCGGCGTGGTCGGGGTGTACGTGCCGCAGGACCCGGGCGCGGTGTCCACCGGAGCCGGAAAGGGCCAGATCGGCTGGGACTACGGCAGTTTCTTCGCCAAGGGCCAACGGATGGGCACCGGCCAGGCACCGGTGAAGCGGTACAACGAGAAGCTGCGCGACCTGATCGTGGCGGGCCGCGCCCGGCCCGGTTGGATCGTCTCGCACGAGTTGCCGCTGGCCCAGGCGCCCGAGGCGTACGACAGGTTCGACCGCCGGGTCGAGGGCTACACGAAGGTCCTGCTGCACCCGGCCGCCTGAGCCGGCCGTCCGCCGGTGAGCGCGGTGGCGCATGGGCACGTGTCCGGTGCGCGGACGCATGCCGGCACCCTGTCGTCCACACTGGACAGACCCGCCGGTCGAGGCCGGCGGAGGGAGTCCGGCGCGTGCTATCCGCTGCAGAGCGGTGCCACCGGTGCGGCGTCCGCGTACACGGCGTAGAGCGCGAAGGCGGTGAACAGTGTGACGTAGAAGGCGAGCATGCCGACCGCGAAGTAGCAGCCCGTCGTGACCGCCGAGAATCCGGACCGCTTCCGACGCGCCAACCGGACGACCGTGTACGCGAGGGCGGCGAGTACCAGGACGGCGCCCGTCCAGGCGTACAAGTAGGCCGAGGCGGGCATCGGCAGCGTCCCGTCACACGACCTGCTCCGCCGCTCCACCAGATCATGACTCACGTTCATGGCATGGGCGTCCAGGGCGACGCCGAGAACCATGACCGCGAGCACCGCCAACAGTCGCAGGGCCGCCGGCCGCTGCCGCACCCGTGACGCGTCCCCGCGTGCCCCGACCACGGTCACCGGCCGTCCAGGTCGTCGAGCACGTGGTTGATGCGGTGGGCCGCCTCCTGGTCGGTCTCGGCGACCCGGCCCGCGGCGGTAACCAGGCCCTGACCGGCCTTCTCGGTGTCGTCCACGAGCCGTTCCAGCTGCTTCTCCCACGCGTCGCGGCAGTGTGCGAGGGAGGCCGACACCCGCCAGCCCTCGTTGGCCCGGGCCGCGGTGGTACTGGTCCGGAACAGCGCCGTGATCTTCGCCCTGGCGTCGTGGGCCATCCGGGCCAGGCGGCGTCCCGCGCCGGTCACCTCGCTGGGGTTCATGTGCACGCTCACGGCAGCTCCTACCAGGTCTGCTTCGGCCGGACGACCACCACGTGCTCGTCGCCCTCGTTGATCTCGTCGCCCGGCAGCCGCCCGTCCAGGCTGACGTCGAGGCGCGGGTCGGTGTGCTGCGTGTAGTGGATGTCGCCGTCCGGGGTCACCGCGGTCACCACGGCCGCGTGATGCGCGTGTCCCGGCGCCGTCGATCCATGTGCCCCGGCCCGCTCGAAGTAGAGGATGTCCCCGGGCTCCGCCTGACCGGGCGGAACCCGACGTCCGCCGTGGTCGAGGAGGAAGGCGCGCTGCTCCTCGGCCCGCGCCCAGCTCCCGCTGTGCGAGTAGTCCCGCTCGTCCAGGTCCGCCCAGCCGGTCTGCAGGCCGTGGCCCCAACTGTCGTCGCTGAGCGTGCCCCCGATCCCCAGCTTCTGGTCCAGGCCGGCGTGCTCCAGGGCGGTGGACACGAAGTTCGCGCAGTTGTTCTCGAAGATGTCGATCTCCGTGCTGTGCACATGGCTCCGCGCCCACCGGACCATCTCGACGCGGTTGTATCCTCCCGAACCGGCCATCCGCTTCCGTACGTCATTCGGGATGCCCACGAGGTCGTAGAGGTCCACCGGGACCGCGCGCTCGAACTCGTACCGCTGGGTGGGGGTGAGGGTCTCCCACCAGATCCGCACGGTGACCGGGTCCTGGCCGACCGGCAGCGCCTCCCGCATCAGCCGTAGCTGGTTGCGGGACGCGTCCGCCTGTGTCCGGTCGCGGGCCGTGCGCAGGCTGTGGTTCCGGACCGCGGCGGCAAGCCTGTCCAGCTCCGAACTGGCCTCGTGGTCGATCCTGGTCGCGGACCGCACCGCCTCCTGGATCAACGTCTCGGCCTCGTCCGCCACGGGGTCGCCCGCCTCGGACCCCGCGTCCGAGCTGCCGTCGACGCGTCCGTGCTCGTCCACGGTCAGCCCGTGCCGGGTGGCGTACTCGACCGCAGAATGCAGGCTCCGCTGCAGGGTCGCCACCGACTCGGCGAGCCCCTCCAGGGTGGACACGACACCGCGGATGGTCGCTGCCGCGACCCGGAACGAGAGGGCCAGGTCACGGAGTTTCCCGGCGGCGCGCTCGCCGACCTTGTCCGTCCAGTGGTCGCTGAGCTTCGACGTGCCTCGCTCGTAGATGTCCTCGGCAGCCTGCTCGGCCCGTTTCGCCAGGTCGAGCCAGTCCTCGGACGCGGCTCCCCAGGTGGCCGGCCTGGCCTGCCGGAGATCGGCGTAACTGACCACGGTCCGCCCTCCCGGAGGTCGACGACGTGCACAGCCACCGCGACGGGGCCGAGCCACGGCGCGCCATTGCCGCGCCGTGATCATGAAGTGACCCTCAGTATAGGCACCATTTACGTACTATCAACGCTTTCTGTCCAGATAGCGACAAATGCGCGACGTCACAAACACATGGGGCGAGTTGCACCCGCGGAGGGGCGCCGCCAGCGCGGGACACCACATCGACCGGGGGCACACCAACGAGCGGGTGGCAGACAGCCCAGCGCACAGACACACTCGTCCATCACGGTCCGCCCTGGAAAGTACGCATGCCGTGACGTCGACACGCTGAACCCTAGACACGTTCCGTGCAAGTCGCAACTTGCGTACTGCAAAACGATGATATCCGGCTGCAGGGCCTGCCGCACCGACCACCCGCAGCCCGCCGTCCGGACCGGGCGACGGGGCGGGGGCCACGGGTGCCTAGCGCGCCGGGCGGAGAATCCTCCGGGCGGGCGTCAGCTCGGCGTCGTTGCCGACGCTCAGAGCCACTCGGTGTACATCTGGCTCAGGTCGTTGACCGCCGCGGCGCTGACGGAACCGAAGACCGCCAGGTGACCCGCGTCGTCGGCGGACCGCAGCGCGGTCCACACGAGGGGTTGCAGATCGGCGAGGGCCAGTACCACGTCGGCAGCGGCGGCCGCCTGCCCGGCCGTGACCAGAGCATCGATCCCGTGTGGCGTGGCGTACCGGAGATGTCCGGCGTCCAGCACGATCCGGTCCGGCGCCGTGGCGACCAGTTGCTCCACCGTCGTACCCAACTGCGGCGCGGTGGCCGCGTCGAGGTCACCGGACAGGGCGAGCAGCGCGTAGCCGTGGTGGTGGGTGACGGACAGGTTCAGGGGACTCAGCGCGAAGGCAGTCATGCCGCCCACCTCACCGGGATTCCGTCATGGAGCTGTCCACTGGCCGATCGTGCCGCACCCGGCCCGGTACTCATCTGCTCTCGCCCCCCTGGGGAATGGGGCCCTGCCCCGCCCACGGGAAACGTCCCGGGATGGGGAGAACCGCGCCGTGGTGCCCGCCTCTCGGAGCGCCTCCGGCCTGGCCTACGACTCGTCGCCGAGCCTCTGAGTCAACGATGCCCCGGGCCGTCGGCCACCAAACACCTGCCGGGGCGGCGCACGCGGGAGGGTGTGAGGCACTGCATCGGGCACTGTGGCGCGGATCGCACCACCGTGCCGATGATCATGGTTGTCGCCGAGGGTTCAGTGCCCGGGTCGGAGCCTCCGCCGGCCGCGCAGCGCCCAGCACGCCAGCAGCACCGCCGACCAGGCCAGCAGAATCCCGGTGAACCGGCCGGTCGCGATCAGCAGCCCACCGGTGGAGGCCAGCACCACCGCCAGCGCGAGCAGTCCCCAGCTGACCCGACGCAGCAGGTACTCGCGGGGGATCCGGGGCACGCCGTCGCGCAGGCCGTTGGCGAACCGGCCGTCGGTGGCGATCGCCATCAGTTCGATGTGGTCCAGGTTTCGTCTTTCCGAGCTCGACAGCATCGCGGTCATCCTGTCCGTGAGGTACGCCTGGGGCGTGGATTACCCACCGACACCCCTTGGTAACCCCACATGTCCGGATCTGTGCGACCACAGCAACCCAGCCATGATGTCGGCGCTGCCGATCCACCGGAACGTCGCGCCGTGGCCGTTCACACGGTTGATGCCGCAGCGAACGGGTAAGGCTTCCGCGATGGTCACCGAGGACACCGACGCGGAACCCTATCCGGGCCGATGGCGAGGGCTCGCTGTCTGCCTTCTCGCCGGATTCATGACCCTGCTGGACGTCAGCATCGTCAACGTGGCTCTGCCCTCGATCCGGACCGGCCTGCACGCGCCGGCCGAGGAGCTGCAGTGGGTCGTGTCCGGGTACGCGCTGACCTTCGGCCTGGCCCTGGTGCCCGCCGGCCGACTCGGCGACCGGTACGGCCGGCGCAGGCTCTTCCTCATCGGGCTGACCATCTTCATGGTCACCAGCGCGGCCTGCGCCAGCGCGCTCACCGGCTCGTGGCTGGTCGCCGCCCGGCTCGCCCAGGGCATCGGCGGCGGCATGATCAGCCCGCAGATCAGCGGCCTGATCCAGCAGATGTTCCAGCGCCGGGAACGCGCCCGGGCGTTCGGTTTCTTCGGCACCACGATCGGCGTGTCCACCGCGATCGGCCCGTTGCTGGGCGGCGTCCTGCTCCAACTCGTGGGTGTCGACCACGGCTGGCGCCTGGTCTTCCTGATCAACCTGCCGGTCGGGCTCGCGGCCCTGCTGGCCCGGCGGCACCTGCCCGCCAACCAGCCGGGCGAGCGGCAGGACCTCGACCCGCTCGGTGTCCTGCTGTTCACCGCGGCCGCCGCGCTCGTCCTGGTACCCATCGTGGACGCGGGTGGCCTGTGGCTGCTGCTGGTGCCCGCGGCGCTGGCCGGCGGTCTCCTGGTGTTCTGGGAACGCCACCAGCACCGCGCCGGGCGGCTGCCGCTGATCGACTCGCGGCTGTTCCGGCGCCGCGGGTACGCGCTGGGCTCCGCGCTGATCCTCATGTACTTCACCGGGTTCACCCCACTGTTCTTCGTCCTCACCGTGTACCTGCAGACCGGGAAGAACTACGGCCCGCTCGCGGCCGGCCTGGCCACGTTGCCGTTCGCGGTCGGTACGGCCTGCGGTTCGCTGTTCAGCGGCCGGGTGACGAACCGGCTCGGCCGCTGGGTCGTGGTGGGCGGTCAGCTGGTCGTCATCCTCGGACTGCTCGGCGCGATGCTCGCCGTGCTGCGGCACAACGGACCCGACGTCGGCCTGTGGATGGCGATTCCGCTGTTCGTCGGCGGCGTGGGCGGAGGCTTCGTCATCGCGCCGAACCAGGCGCTCAGCCTCGCGGAGATTCCGGTGGCGCAGGGCAGCGCCGCGGGCGGCCTGCTGCAGACCGCCCAGCGCCTCGGCGCCGCGCTGGGCACCGCCGTCGTCATCAGCGTCTTCTTCGCGACGCTGAGCGACTCGCACAACTACGCGGACGCGTTCGTCACCGGGCTCACCTGCAGCGTCGTGTTCGTGGCCGTCGCGACCGCGCTGTCCGCCGTCGATCTCGGCATCCGGATCCGGCACACCCGGCGGCTGCGGCGGCAGGAACTCGCACACCGCTGAGGCGCGGCGCCACCACCGCCGGTGGGCCCGATCTCGGTCAGAGCCAGCCGACCTTGCGGAACACCAGGTACAGCACCAGGGCCGCGACCGCCATCAGGCCGACCGCCAGCGGGTACCCGAACGTCCAGTGCAGTTCCGGCATGTCGTCGAAGTTCATTCCGTACACGCCGGCGACCAGGGTGGGCACCCCGATGATGGCCGCCCAGGCCGAGATCCGGCGCATGTCCTCGTTCTGCCGGATGCTCAGCCGGGACGCGTTCGCGTCGACCACCGAGTTCACCAGCTCGTCGAGGGAACGGATCGAGCTGACCACCCGCTCCATGTGATCCGCGACGTCGCTCAGCGCGTGCGCCAGGCGCCTGTGGTCCTCGTGTTCACGGGCGAGCTGCTGGGCGGCCGGTACCAGCGGCACCACCGCGCCCAGGAACTCCAGGGTTACCCGCTTGAGCGAGTAGATTCCCTGGCTGTCGTCGGTGCGGTCGGGGCCGAACACCGCGCGCTCCACCGTGGTCAGGTCCCGCTGCACCTCGGCGAGGACCTGGTTGTACGCGTCGATCACCTCGTCGGTGACCGCGTAGATGACGGCGCCGACACCGGCCCGGCGCAGCTCCCGCTCCCGCAGCAACCGGGTCCGGGCCGCGTCCGCGATCTCGTCGTCCACCCCGTGCGTGACCGTCACGAGCCAGTTGGGGCCGACGAGCAGTACGAGGTCGTCGTCGGTGATCCGGTCCTCCGATGCCGTGTACCGCAGGGCCTTGAAGGTCAGGAAGGCCGCCCGGTGGTAGTCGGCCAGCTTCAGCCGACGGGCGGCCCGCTCCGGGTCCTGTACGACCGACCGCGGCAGCTTGAGCGCGGTGGCGATGTCGGCCATCGTCGCGTCGGACGGCTCGCGCAGGTGCAGCCAGACGGTGGTGTCCTCGGGCAGCTGCGCGATCCGGTCGAGGATCCCGGTGCCGTGCCCGGTGCGGGGCTCCTCGTGCCCCGGGCCGAAGACCACGTACGTCGCGGACGCACCCTCCGCGGCACCGTCCGAATCAGACATCAGCGTCCCCTTTCCGGGTCGCGACCGATCATCCCACCAGATCGTGTCCGCCGCTGACGGAACCGTGCCCACCCGCCGGCACGGGAGACGGCGCCGGCACAGGGCGCCCGGCGACAGCCACGTACGATGTCAGCCGCCGCGCCGGCCGCCACGTGGCCGCCTGACACGTCAGCGCGGACCGACCGGCGTTCCGGTCGTGCGAAGGGGTAGGAGACAGCGCTCCCGTGCCGAGACAGCTGCGGATCACGACCCGCAACGCGCAGTTCCAGCAGTGGCTGGCGCTGCTCAGCAACCGCACCAAGCGCCAGCGCACCGGCGAGTTCCTGGTGCAGGGGGTACGCCCGATCACCCTGGCCGTCGAGCACGGCTGGTCGGTCCGCGCGCTCGTACATCCCGCCGGTACCCGCCGTTCCGCCTGGGCGGAGGACCTGCTCGACCGGCACCCGGGCGCGGCGGTTGCGATGGCCCCGGACCTGGTGCGCGAGTTGGGCGGCAAGACCGACGAGGCCCCGGAGATCCTCGCCGTGATCGGGCTGCCCGAGGACCGGCTGGACCGGATCCCCCGCCGCGCCGACATGCTCGTGACGGTGTTCGACCGGCCGACCAGCCCGGGCAACATCGGTACTCTGATCCGCTCCGCCGACGCGTTCGGCGCCAGCGGCGTGATCATCACCGGGCACGCCGCGGATCCGTACGACCCCAAGGCCGTACGGGCGAGCACCGGTTCGCTGTTCGCGGTGCCGACGGTGCGGTGCGGCTCGCACCGGGAGGTCGTCGACTGGGTCGCCGACCTGCGCGCCGGAGGTATCGACATCACCGTCCTCGGCACCGACGAGCACGGCGATGTCGACGTCGCCGACCAGGATCTGTGCCGCCCGACCCTGGCCCTGCTGGGCAACGAGACCAACGGGCTCAGCGCCGCCTGGCGGGATACGGCCGACCGGATGGTCCGGATCCCGATGACCGGCAGCGCCAGCTCGCTCAACGCCGCGAACGCCGCCACGGTCCTGCTGTACGAGGCGGCCCGGCAGCGCCGGGCACGGACCTGAGC
>JBAUUM010000671.1:0-2952 GCA_049582705.1 Actinocatenispora sp. | reverse complement strand
GCTCAGCCGCCCCCTCGACCCGCCGGTCACGGCACCGCCGGGGGCGGTCGCCGGCGTCGACCACACGTACCGGACGATGCGTCAGCTCAGCGAGCCACCCACCGGGATGCTGATGCCGGGCGGCTGGCGGCGGGCGGTCCGCGCCGCGACGCTCGGCCTGCTCACCCCCGGTGCGGTGCTGGCCGTCGAACGGGAACGTGACCTCGTGGCCCGGATCCGGGTCCGGCAGCGGGCACCCCGTACGGTGCTGTTCCTGTCCGGCAAGGGCGGGGTCGGTGCCACCACCACGGCGGCCGGCGTCGGGCTGTCGCTGACCGCGCTCCGCCGCGATCCTGCCGTACTCATGGACCTGCGGTCCGGTACCCAGTCCATCGGCCGGCGGCTGTCCGGCCGTACCGCGCCGACCCCGGCGGACCTGCTGCACCCGGACGACCGTGGCGCGCTGGCCCGACCGCTCGCGCTGCGCAACGGGCTGCGGATCGTGGACAGCTCGCCGTGGCACGCCCCGGTGGACCGCGCCGCACTGTCCAGGCTGGTCGCGGAGCTACGGGACGAGCATCCGTTCACCCTGCTGGACGCCGGCAACGACCCGGGCGGCACGGTGCCGGACGCGATCGCCCGGGCCGACCAGGTCGTCGTGGTGACGGCCGCGAACGCCGTCGCGGTGGAGGCGACCCGCGTCGCGCTGGGCCGGGTCTTCCAGGTCGACCAGCGGATGATGGGCCGGCTGGTGGTCGCGATGGTGTGCCCGTCGCGGCGGTCCTCCCGGCGTACGGCCCGACGCCTGCACCGCCAGCTGGGCGTGGAGGCCGGCCGACTCGTGCTGGTGCCCTACGACCCCGCCCTCGCCGACGGTGGTCCCTTCGACGTGGACCGGCTGCGCGCCGCCACCCGGGAGGCGTACCTGCGGCTCGCCGCGCTGATCACCGACCCGGCACCGGCCGGACCGCGGCACGGCGTGGTGGCCCGGTCCATCGGCGGGCCGACGCCGTGACCGTAACCCCGGCCGAGGACGCAGCGGGCGAGCCTGCCGCCGGCGGTGGCGCCGGCGGTGGCGGTGGGCACGGCCCGGAGGGCACCGCGGCGGACCGGCAACCGTTCCTGATGACGCCGAACGCCGAGAAGTACCTGATCGAGGCGGACTCCCTGCGGCGCCGGCAACTGCGGTCCTCGCTGCTGCACGGCTCCACCCGCACCTGGCGGGACCGGCGACGGATCTGGCCCGCCGTACTGACCGGGGTCATCGTCGTGGCGATGATCGTCGCGGCCATCGCCGTGGCCGGCGCGTTCCACCGGCAGGCCGAGAACGAGCGGAGGCAGCAGCAGGAGCAGGAGCGGCAACAGCAGCAGCTGCGGCCGTCCCCGCTCCCGTCCGTACGCTCCGGTCACTGACACACCGGCGCCGGCAGGATCCGGTCGCCGTCAGGCGAGCGCGCCGACCGCCTTGCGGAAACCGTCCATCGTCGACGCCCACAGCCCGCCGCCGGTGGACACCCGGGCGACGCCGAGGTCGGCGAGCCGCGCCACGGACGGCCCCTCCGCGCTCCAGTGCAGGTTCACCGGGCCGTCGATCCGCTCGATCAGCGCGGCCATGGTCTCCTCCCGCCGGCACAGGATCGGGTACGCGCAGTCGGCGCCGGCCGCCAGGTACCGGTTGGCCCGCGCCACCGCCTCGTCCACCAGGTCGGCCTCCGGCGTCCCGCCGGACCGGACGAACACGTCGACGCGGGCGTTGATGACCAGCGGGATTCCGGAGCGCACCGCCGCGGCCCGTACGGTCGCCAGCCGCGCCGCGTGGATGTCCACGTCGGTCAGCGCGCCACCGGTGGAGTCCTCCAGGTTGCAGCCGACCGCACCGACCGAGACGAGCCGCTCGACCAGCTCTTCCGGCGGCAGCCCGTACCCGTCCTCGGCGTCCACGGTGACCGGCACGTCGACGGCCGCGGCGATCCGGCCGGCCGCCGCGAACATCTCGGCCGCCGGCGCGCCTCCGCCGTCGGCGTACCCGAGCGACTCGGCGACGGCGATGCTGCTGGTGGCGACGGCCGGGAAGCCGGCGTCCCGGACGATCCGGGCGCTCGCCGCGTCCCACGCGTTCGGCAGGACCACCGGGCGGCCGGGCCGGTGCAGGGAACGGAACCGGTCGGCGGCGGCGCCCAACGAGGCGGTCACCGCGGCGTCCGGGTGGAGCGGTAGGAGCCGGGCACCGACCGGGAGGTCACCGCCATCCGGTTCAACGCGTTGATCGCGATGACCGCCCAGATCACCACCGCCAGCTCCTTCTCGTCGAACTGCGCGGCGGCCCGCTCGTACACGTCGTCCGGCACGAAGCCGTCGGTCAGTACGGTCACCGCCTCGGTCAGCGCGAGGGCGGCGCGTTCCCGTTCGGTGAAGAACGGCGTCTCCCGCCACGCACTCAGGGCGTAGATGCGTTGCTCGGTCTCGCCGATCGCGCGGGCGTCCTTGGTGTGCATGTCGATGCAGTACGCACAGTGGTTGATCTGGGAGGCACGGATCTTGATCAGCTCCGAGAGCAACGGATCCAGTCCCGCGGACTCTATTCTGTCGTTCAGCTCCCGCATGGCCGCGAAGATGTCGGGGGTCAGCTGGGGCATGATCAGGCGCGGTTGCATAGGGGCAAGACTAGCCAGCGACGGACCGGCATCATGGTCCATTGTGTCCTCGGAAGACTGGTCCATTGTCGGCGCGGACCTGCACCTCGAACTGTCCGGCGGCGGGCCGCGGCGGGTCCGGCTGGAGCAGGCGCTGCGCGACGCGATCCGGTCCGGCCGGCTCGATCCCGGCACCCGGTTGCCGGCCACCCGGGTACTCGCCGCCGACCTCGGCCTGGCCCGCGGCACCGTCACGGAGGCGTACCGGCAGCTCGCCGCGGAGGGCTACCTGCTCAGCCGGCAGGGCGCCGGCACCGTCGTCGCCCCGCGCGCCCGCGGT
>JBAUUM010000670.1:0-1808 GCA_049582705.1 Actinocatenispora sp. | reverse complement strand
CGGGCGAACTGGTCCGGGCCGCCGCGAAGACCCTCGGCGGCGGTGGTGGCGGCAAGGACGACGTGGCGCAGGGCGGTGGGCAGAACCCGGCCGCCGTCGGCGACGCGATCGCCGCGGTCCGCCGCCTGGTCGCCGAGCACGCCTGACACCTCGGGGCCAACGCCCGTGCCCGTGCTCTGTGCCCGGGCACCAGGCACCAGGCACCGGGCACCGGGCACCAGGCACCAGGCACCAGGCACCAGGCACCGGGCACCGGGCACCGGGCACCGGGCACCGGGCACCGGGCACCGGGCACCGGGCAGGCATTTTCCCGCTTTCTACGTAAAGTCCGAATTCGCAAAGGTTACAAAGCGGGAAAATGCATGTTCTGCCGCCGCCTGGATGGGCATTTTCCCGCTTTGTCCGAAAACAAGAACCGTCGCAATACGTAGAAAACGGGAAAATGCCCACCGCGGGGAGTGCGGCGGCTCGCGGCGTCAGGTGGGCGGGACGGCGGCCTCGACGAGCTGGACGACCTGGCGTTCCAGCACCCGCAGCGGGTCGGTCGACCGGTAGGCGCGGCAGAGCATCATCGCGCCCTCCAGGCTGGCGAGCATGACGGTGGCCAGGTCGTCGGCCCGGTCGGCCGGTACGCCGAAGTCGGCGAGGCCCGCCGCCAGTGCGGCGAGCCACCGGTCGTAGACGGTCCGGCACGCGTCGGTCAGCTGCGGCGAGGTGGGCGCCGAGTCGAGGGTGACGGTGGAGACCGGACAGCCCTCGGTGAAGCCGGACGCGGTCAGTGACTCGGCGAAACCGCCGGCCATCGTGCGGATCCACTGGCCGGCGCTGGTACTGGACCCGCGCGCGGCCCGGATCACGGCCTCGAACTCCGCCCCGGAGGCGGCGACGGCCTCGACGGCGATCTGCTCCTTGCCACCGGGGAACAGGAAGTACGTGGAGCCGCGCGGTGTGCCGCTCTCCTCGACGATGCGGGCGAGACCGGTGCCCTGGTACCCGTGCCGGCACAGCAGCGTCTGGGCGCCGCGGATGATCTTCTCCCGCGAGTCCGACCGCGGTCTGGGCATTCCTGCTCCCTCTCCTTCGGGCCGTCGATGGGTCGTGTTAACTATATAGAACGTCATACCTATCTAGTCCCGGAGGGGGAACGAATGCGGGTACTGGTGACCGGCGGCTCGGGATTCGTGGGTGGCCGGCTGATCCGACGGCTGGTCGAGGAGGGCCACACCGTCCACGCGCTGGCCCGCTCCCTGGTCGCCGCCGACACGGTGGCCGCGCTGGGCGCCACTCCCACGCCGGGCGACCTGTCCGACCCCGTCGCCCTGGCCACCGCCCTGCGCGACGCCGAGGTGGTCTTCCACGCCGCCGCCCGGACCAGCCGCGGCGGCCGGCGGGACGCGTTCGAGCGGGACAACGTCGCGGGCACCCGCAACGTGCTCACCGGTGCCCGCCGCGCCGGCGTACGGCGACTGGTCCACGTGGGCACCGAGGCGGCGCTGATGGCCGGCCGGCCGCTGGTGGACGTCGACGAGACCGCGCCGCTGCGCCCCGACTCGCCCGCGCCGTACGCCGCGACCAAGGCCGCCGCCGAGCGGTACGTCCTGGCGGCGAACGGCCCGGACCTGGAGACCGTCGTACTGCGGCCCCGGTTCGTCTGGGGCGCGGGCGACACCACGGTGCTGCCCGAGCTGGTGGCCGCGGTACGGTCCGGCCGGTTCGCGTGGATCGGTGGCGGCCGGCACCGTACCGACACCACGCACGTGGACAACGTCGCGCACGGCCTGCTGCTGGCCGCCACGCGCGGGCGACCC
>JBAUUM010000669.1:0-6235 GCA_049582705.1 Actinocatenispora sp. | reverse complement strand
CCGCGAGGCCGCACCGGCCGCCCGGGGCGGGAGATTCCTTGACAGTCGTGAACGGGTTCTGGTTACGTTCCCAGAAATCCCGCCCCGTCGGCGCGGCCACGACGACGCGCCCGCCCCCAAGGAGTGCCCATGCACCGACGTACGTTCGTGGCCGGTGCCCTCGGCGCCACCGTGACGGCAGCCGTGCTCGGCGAGGCGGCACCGGCCGTGGCGGGCGGCGCCGACCGGACCCACCGCGACCGGGCCGAGCGCAGCATGGCGGCCCTCCGGCGGTACTTCTCCGTGCCGGACGATTCCGGACTGCTGCGCGAGACCCACCCCGCCGGCGGCGACAACCCGTACTCGTACGAGTGGCCGTTCTCGCAGGCGCACGTGGCGGCCCTGGACCTGCTGGGCGTCGACGGGAGCCGGGCCGCCCGCCGGCGGGTGGCCGACTTCGCCGCCGGCCAGGAACGGTACTGGGAGGACACCTCGAGCACCGGCGTCGCCGGCTACGCCTCGTACGCGGTCGCGCCGTACGGCGACGGCGGCGACCTGTTCTACGACGACAACGAGTGGGTCGGCCTGGCGAAGGTGCAGCAGCACCTGCTGACCGGCGACCGGGCGGCGCTGCACCGGGCCGGGCAGATCTTCGACCTCGTCGTCTCCGGCTGGGACGACGACAGCAGCCACGCCGCCCCGGGCGGGGTGTTCTGGGCGCAGGGTCCCTACACCGACCGCAACACCGTGTCGAACATGCCGGGCGCGCTGCTGGGCGCCCGGCTCGCGCAGCTCACCCACCGCGCCGACACCCTGCGCTGGGCGACCCGGATGTACGGCTGGGCCCGCGAGCACCTGCTCTCCCCCGACGGCCTGTACTGGGACCACCTGACCCTCGACGGCACCGTGGAGAAGACGTTCTGGTCGTACAACCAGGGCATCCCGATCGCCGCGGCGCTGATCCTGCACCAGGCCACCGGCGAGCGCCGGTACCGCGACGACGCGCGTGCCGTGGCCGACGCGGCGTTCGGCTACTACGTCACCGGCGGCCGGCTCACCGGGCAGCCGCTGTACTTCAACTCCATGCTGTTCAAGGCCGGCCTGATGCTGGAGAACGCGTTCGGCGGCGACCGGTACCGCGCCGCGATGGCCGACTACGCCGGCTATCTGTGGGACGAGGTCCGCGACCCGGCGACCGGTCTGTTCCCCACCCAGGACGACGGCAGCACCCAGTTGCTCGACCAGGCCGCCGCGGTCCAGATCGACGCGGTACTGGCCTGGCCGCGCCGGCAGTGCGCGAAGCTCTACTGACCCGGGGCCGTGCGGTCGGCCGTCGGTCAGCCGGCGGCCGGGCCGCACCACGTGGTGAGCGCGGCACGCAGCCCGTCGTCGTCCCGCGCCCCGTCGGTGGCGACCCACGCGACGTGCCCGTCCGGGCGTACCAGCAGCGCCGGCACCGCGTCCACCTCCCCCACCACCGGTAGCGCCCAACGCGCCGCCGGGCAGTCGGCCCGGACCAGGTCGACCCGGTCCGCCCAGCCGTCCACGCAGTCCTTCAGCCACGGCGTGTCGACGAGGTCGAGCAGTACCGGCCGGCCGGTGTGCAGCAGCTGGTACGCGCGGGTCGCCCCGGGTGCCTCGAGGTCGAGGTCCGGCAGTCGGCGACCGAGGAGCGGATGCCCGTCGCCGAGCGGGTACCGGATGTCGAGCGCGGTGACCATGCCGCCCAGGGCGCGGTTGACCTCGTCGATGCCGATGAGGTCGCCGACCAGGTCACGCAGCGCGTCGGTGTGCGGGCCGGGGGCGCCGAGCGCGGTCTGCGCGCGGGTGTTGTGCAGTACCCGCTCGGCCACCGGATGCCGCTCCGCGTGGTACGTGTCCAGCAGGTCGGCGGGTGCCTGGCCACGCGTCACGGCGGCGAGTTTCCAGCCCAGGTTGACGGCGTCCTGCACGCCGGTGTTGAGGCCCTGACCGCCGGCCGGGTAGTGGATGTGCGCGGCGTCGCCGGCCAGCAGCACCCGACCCTGCCGGTACCGGTCGGCCTGCCGTGCGGCGTCGCCGAACCGGGACACCCAGCGCGGGCTGTGCATGCCGAAGTCGGTGCCGGCGATACGGATCAGCGCCGCGCGCAGGTCCTCGACGTCGACCTGCTCGGCCGGCCCGACGACCGGGTCGTACTCGCCGGCCATCACCCGGTACCAGTCGGGACCGAAGTCGAGCACCGAGAACGTGCCGTGCTCCTCGCGCTGCTGGAAGATGCGACGGTCCGGCGGGTCGGTCAGCTCGACGTCACCGAGGATCGAGGTCATCGTGGCCGGGGTTCCCGGGAAGTCGATGCCGACCAGTTTGCGGACGGCGCTGCGTCCGCCGTCGCAGCCCACCAGGTAGTCACCGCGCAGCCAACGCTCCCCGGCCTGGCCCTGGACCAGCACCTCGACGTGGTCGTCCCGTTGGCGCAGGTCGACCACCGTACTGTCCCGCACCACCTCGCCGCCGAGCCGGTTCAGCCGCTCCTCCAGCAGGCGTTCGGCGTCGGCCTGCATGAGCATCAGCAGGTACGGGAACCGCGTCTCGTACCCGCTGAAGTCCAGCGGCAGCGCGGAGAAGTGGCCGGTCTGCAGCTGCCGTCCCTCGGCGAGGAAGGGTGCGACGGCGCCCCGCTGGTCGAGTACCTCCAGCGTCCGGGCGTGCATACCGCCGGCGCGTGACTCGATGGTCCGGCCCGCGCGGCGCTCCAGGACCAGGACGTCGACGCCGGCGAGCCGGAGTTCGCCGGCCAGCATCAGTCCGGTGGGCCCGGCCCCCACGATGAGCACCGTCGTGTTCCCCATGTCGACTCCTTAACAGCGTTCAGTTGAACGCTGTTAAGGCTGACTGAACACTGTTAAGCTGTCAAGGCGACGAGATCGTGTCCCGGACCACCCGACCCGGTCACGGCGGTTCGGTCACGGCCCGGCGGTCACGGCCCGCGGATCACGGTCCGGGGAGCACGGCCCGCGGATCACGGTCCGGGGAGCACGGACCGCCGGCCGGACCACCCGGTCCCGACACGGCCTCGTCCCGCGTCGTGCACCGTCGGTCCCACCGGCGGCGACGCGGCGGCGGCAACCGGCGGCATGCTGTGGAGGAACGGATGAAGCTCGACCCGGGGAAGATCGCACGGGCGTCGCTCGGTCTGCTCAACGAGACCGGGCTGGACGGCCTGACGATGCGTGTGGTCGCCCGCGAACTCGACGTCAAGGCACCCGCCCTCTACTGGCACCTGCGCAACAAGCAGGAGCTGCTCGACGCGATGGCCGAGCTGATCTTCACCGACACGGCCGAGGGCCTGGTGCCGCCCGCCGAGGGCGTCGAGTGGGACGAATGGCTGGCCGACCTGGTCCGTCGGCTGCGCGCCGCGCTGCTCGGCTACCGGGACGGCGCCCGGGTCTTCGCCGGTACGCACATGTCGCATCCGGCGATGTACCAGACCATCGAGCTGACCCTCACCACGCTGCGGGACGCCGGCTTCAGCCCCGAGCGCGCCGCGCACGGGGTGTCCACCCTGCTGCACTACACGGTCGGCTTCACCATCGAGGAGCAGGCCCGTACCGGCGTGGACTACGAGGAGAACCCGTACCGGCCGGACCGGGTCGCCGGCGCGGTGGACCCGCAACGTTTCCCGCTGTCCGCCAGCGTCGTGGGCGAACTGTTCTCCCCGGACCCGGACGACAGCTTCGAGCGCGGCCTGCGCCTCATCCTGTCCGGCATGCGGGCGAGCAGCCTGCACGCCGCGCAACGCTGACCGGGTCCGGCGCGAACCTCAGCTCGCGGCGTGAACCTCAGGCCGGATCGCGTAGGGCGCCGAGGCGGGCGACGATGTCCGCGGGCCACGTCACGCTCCCGAGCCGGTCCCGGGTCGCCAGTGCGGTCACGTACAGCTGGACGTCCCGCAGACCCAGCCCGACGCCCTCGGTACGCAGGGTGTCCAGCAGCGGCACCACCTCGTCGGACCACCAGGTGTTCGCCAGCTGCTCGCGGTCGGCGATCGCCCGGCCGCCCAGCGCGGAGCGCAGCGCCCAGGCCTCCGCGGCGTCCGCGAGGCGCATCCAGTCGGCCGGCTCGTCCAGCCAGAGATCACCGCGTACCGCGTCGGGCAGCGGCACCCGCCGCAGGAACTCGCGCTCGGCCGCCTTGCTCGGCAGGTGTGCGACCCGCAGGCAGGCCATCGCGTACGCGATCGTGCAGACCCGCCGTACCCGGGCGCTGACCACCAGCCGGCCGAGGGACCGGGCCACCGACACCCGGTGATGGCCGTCCGCGACGAAGTACAGGTCGCCGAGCTGCACCAGGTCCACCGGCGGCGGCTCGAACCCGGTGGCCATCGCGTGCGCCAGCCGCTGCCACCGGTCCTCCAGACTGCCGTTGAGCAACCGGAAGTCCTGGTCGAAGTCGCCCGCCCGCTCCAGGGTGCCGACGATGTTGGCGACCGGTACGTCGTCGACCCGCCGGCCCAGGGTCCCGTCCTCACCCAGGGCCGACAGCGCGTCGTCCAGCCGCATCAGGCCCGGCGCGTGTCGCCGACCAAACCACCGCATACCTGCGACAACAGGGCCCGCCGAACCGGTATTCCGGGGCTCAGGCGGCGTCGCCGGCCTCGCGGACCTCCGGTGTCGCCGGGTACTCGTCGGCCACGGCCGGCCCGCCCTGCCGACGCTCGCGCAGGTAGGTGCGGACGCTCATGCCGAGTACGACCAGCAGCAGGGCACCCATCGCGATCAGCACGCCGGGCACGTACCGCGACGGCACGCCCACCGACGCCATGATGGTCTGGGCGTTGGTCAGCACGATCAGCCCACCGGCGGCCACCCCCAGAATGCGCGCGGGCAGCTTGCGTACCAGCAGCGCGGCCAGCGGCGCGGCGATCAGGCCACCGACCAGCAGCATCCCGACCCAGACCCAGTTGACCTGGGCGAAGCTCAGCGCGATGAGGAAGCCGAGCGACCCACCGAGGGTCACCACGAACTCCGACGTGTCGATCGACCCGACCACGGTGCGCGGGCGGAGCCGGCCGGAGGACAGCAGGGACGTCGTACCGATGGGACCCCAGCCGCCACCGCCGATCGCGTCCATGGTGCCGGCCACCAGGCCGAGCGGGCCGAGGAACCAGACCGGCAGCTTCTTGTTGTGGTGCTGCTTCGGGGTCGCGCCGCGACGGAGGAACCGCCACAGCACGTACCCGCCGAGGGCGACGAGCAGTGCGGCGACCCACGGCTTGCTGGAGTCGGCGGGCAGCGACGTCAGCAGCGTGGCACCGAGGAACGCGCCGATGGCCCCGGGTACGGCCATGATGCCGACCGTCCGCCAGTCGACGTTGCCGAGGCGCCAGTGCGACACACCGGAGGCGGCGGTGGTACCGATCTCCGCGAGGTGCACCGTCGCGGAGGCGAGGGCGGGCGCGACGCCGACGGTCAGCAGCAGGGTCGTCGACGTCACGCCGTACGCCATGCCGAGCGACCCGTCGACGAGCTGGGCCAGCAGGCCCACCACACCCAGGATCAACAACTTTCCCATGGACCCGCCGCCCCTTCTCTACTAAGCCTATGAGTTTGGTCGACTATAACCACAGAGGCCGGCGGACGCACGGGTGGATCCTTGAGAACGGGATCGATAAGTACCGAATTAGGGCGCTACGCCCACCCGATTCACCGGATCGTGACCCCACGTCGGCGAGACCCGGGGACGCACGCCGCGTGGGACCGGATCGCCCGGGACGCCCGTACCGAGAGACTTCCTGTACAGTAGTCCAGGAATTATCCGCACCCCTCGGAGGGCGTCACATGCACGTCGTCGCGGACATACTCGTCGGTCTTGTCGCGCTCGCGCACGCGTACTTCCTCGTGCTGGAGATGTTCCTCTGGAACACCGAGCGCGGCCGGAAGACGTTCGGCACCAGCCCACAGTTCGCCAAGGAGAGCGCCAGCCTCGCCGCGAACCAGGGCCTCTACAACGGATTCCTCACCGCGGGGCTCGTCTGGGGCCTGGTCGCGTCGGACCCGGTCGGGTTCAGCGCCCAGGTGTTCTTCCTGATCTGCGTCATCGTCGCCGGCCTGTACGGCGCCGCCACGGTCAGCCGCCGCATCCTGCTGGTACAGGCCGCACCCGCCGCGGTCGCACTGGCTCTGGTGCTGATCGCCCACTGACCCCGGTGGGCGCCCCCACCCGACCGGGGCGCCCACCGGTCGTGCCGGTACGGGGAGGGCCGGCGCACCTGGCC